>JAZRWX010000172.1:0-7393 GCA_045599905.1 Acutalibacteraceae bacterium | reverse complement strand
ACACTTCGCCATTATCATATCTGTATTCAGCGGTGCTAGCTTCAGAATAATATACTTTATCAATTACTTTTCCTTCACAGTCCAGAAGTTCCTCAGGCGTAAATACCCATACCTCAACCAGATAAGGAACTCCTTTGGAATTTACCAAGGTACATTTAGCGCATTGTTTTTTTATATCTTCTTTTTGTAAACGATCAGCAGTCCGATACCGAGTATCACGGCCGAAATGCCGATAAAGATCAGCGCTTTGATCTGATCCGCCGAAAGGGTATCGGTTTCTTTTTTGAACGATTCACGGTTTTGGAAATTTCTGTTTTTCGTAAAGTTTTCCTTGTCGGTTTTTCTGCTTTGGCTGTCGCCGGATGACGGCGATTCGTCGTTGTTTGGTAACTGCGGCAGTTCTTTTGCTGACGTTACCGCCTGTGAAGAATTATCGGTTTGGGGCGGGAGTTGTACTTCACCGCCGCCAACGGGCATTCCGTCCGGCATTTCCGGCGGCTGTCCGTTGCCGAAGTCCGCTCCGTCGGGTGGTTCCGGCGGTGCGTCGGCCGTTCCGTTCCGGTCGGGCGGTGTCGGCGGATCATTAACAGTTCCGCCGCTGTTCGGTTTCATGCCGGGCTGCCCGGAAGCTTGTGCTTCGGTGTTGTCTACGGTGATTTCTTCACTTTTTTCACCGACGGTCAGCGTATAGGTTTCGCCGATCAGAATATCCGGACTGCTGAGAATCGCGGCGTTAAAGGAACAGGGGATCGTTTCACAAAGAATTTTGTTGTTTTCTGCGTCGGTCAGTTTCAGTTCGGATTTTTCTTCAAAAGAATCGCCGGTTTTTACGATAAATCCCTGTGCTGATTTTTCCGAAACAGATTCCATCATGGAACTGCTGCCGCAGGCAATAACGGTGCCGCCGTTGATGACACACGTGCCGCCGTTTTCGCTGCCGTAGTCGATCGCGTTGTTGGTGCCGCTTCCGGTCACGCTGACAAACAACCTGCCGCCGTTGATTTGGATATCTCCGTTGGAATCCAGTCCGTCGGCATCCCGACCCGTCCGGTTTTCAATGGTTACACTGCCGCCGTCGATTCGGATCAGTGCGTTTTCGCCGTTTCCGTTCGCGTTGATGCCGTCATCGGTGGGCGTTATATCCAGTGTGCCGCCGGCAATTGTTACGGTGATCGCTTCGATCCCTTCGTAACATTCGGGAATAGAAATATTGCCTGATTTGACGTATATAAAGGCGGTATCATCATCGTTGGAAGCGGTGATACCGTCATCCCCTGCGTGGATCTCAATGGCGGCATCGCAAATACGGACGCTGTCATTCGCATGGATACCGTCCTGCTTCGCGGTGATCGAAAGCGTGCCGCCCGCAATGACCAGATCGTCGTTGCAGACAATGCCGTGTCGGAAATCAGAACTGACTTTCAGCGTGCCGGCTCCGTTGACGGTCAGATCGTCACGCGCGTAGATGGCGCCGTCCACCGTTTCATCGTCTGACGTGTCCCCGGTACGGAATACGTTTTCGGTGTTTTCGGCAAGGGTCAGAAAGACCTTTTTCGCCTGCTCGATCCGCAGTGCCGCACCGTTATTGCAGGAAATATCGACTCCGTCCAACAGGATTCGCACCGTACTTTTTTTATCGGTATCGACCGTGACCGATCCGTTTTCCGTTTGACCCGAAAGAATGAAATTTCCGCCGCTTGTGATATGAACCGACTGTTGTATCGCATAGGCACCCGATCCGTCAATGGCGGCGCCATTTTCGGTCAGCGTGATTTCGGTAGCGTTCTTACGGTCGAATTCACCGGAAAGATCGTTTTCAGTGAACATGGCAGAGTCATCTTCTCCGTCAGACAAAGCGGTAATGCCGAGCCGTTCTCCGTTCATAAACAGTAAGGTCAAAACAAGGGTGAAAATCAGTACGGCAATGCAGATTTTATCAATATGCTTGCTTGTTGACATGGCACGTTCTCCTTATCCCGTGTAGTCGCCGCTGTAACTGACCAGCACGGCATTGCCAACACCGGGTATGGTGGAAAGATAATTGATAACTTCGGTATCATCGCTTTTCAGGCGGACTTCCATATTGATCTCGATACGGTCTTTCTGTGCCGATTTGCTTTTGATCACACAACGTTCCGTCTGCTTGTCGATCAGTTCCATCGCTTGTTTTTCAGCGGTGCGATCCGCGCAGGAAAGCACCAGGATATATGGATTGATCCGGGATTTCCGGTTGACGAAAAACAGCAGGATCAGCCCGATGATCACACTGCCGATGACCGCCAGCGGGATCATTCCGGCGGCAAGAATAATACCGGCGGCGATCGACCAGAACAAAAACGCGATGTCCAGCGGTTCTTTGATGGCGGTGCGGAAGCGGACGATCGACAGCGCGCCTACCATACCGAGCGACAGCACGACGTTGGAAGTGACTGCTAAAATGACCTGCGAGGTGATCATGGTCAGCGCGATCAGCGTTACGCCGAACGATGCGGAGTACATCACGCCGCGGTAGGTCTTTTTATAGACGAAAAAGATGAAAAGTCCGATGCCGAACGCCAGCACCAGCGTCAAAACCATGTCGAGCAGACTGACCGCGGTCACGTTTGCTAAAAAGTCGGATTTGAAAATGTCTTTGAATGTCATGATAATATTCTCCTTTATATTTGATCGTAAATACGGCACCGGGCGTATTTTGAAAACGCCACGGCGTGACGGTCGGGCAGACCGACGGCGTCACGGATGATATCGGGCAGATACGCGTCCCATTTTACCTCTAACAGAATGGGGGAATCTCCTGCCGGTACAGTGACCGTTTTCGGGTTCAGAAAATCGGTGCGGAACATTCCCGTGCGGATATCGCGGTCGATCGTCACACGGACGTTTCCCGGCGGAAAAACAAACGCTTCACGGGTGTAGTCCACAATGGTTTTCGGGCGAAGCCGGTCGAAAATCATTTTGCTGTACAGCTCTGCGCAAAGCGGATCGGCATTCGGCATCCAGGACAGATCCCCGTCAATCAGTTTCTGCGCCTGCTTTGCGGAAATGACGGCCTGATCTTTGCGGCAAAGTCCGTTTATTTTGCATTTCTTTTCCAGAACAATAAAGGACAGATCACTGTTATAATACCGAATGCGGAATTTCTCCCGCTGATTCACACCGTTTATTTTTTCCAGTAAAGCGCGGTTTTCCGGTGTGTCGAAATACAAACTGCGGATCGTGTACCTGCCGTCAACGGCGTGTAGATCCTTTTGCATTACGGCACCCAGCCGCGTGCGCAGGGTCAGCAGGTCGGCGCGGTCGATCTCGTGCTTCCATTCATGCCGGTATGGCATAGAAAAAACCTCCTTTTTCCAAATCGGTATGGTTTATTGTAAGGGTCGATTTTGTTGCTGCGGTGTGTAAATTGTGAATAAAAGAAAAACAACTGTGACAAAAAATAACGGCGGCCGTTTTAACGGTCGCCGTAAAGCGTTATTCGGTCGGTTTCGGGGGATCGAAATGGACGTCCAGCTGATTGTACGGGATTTCAATACCTTTTTCGGTAAAGGCAACACGCACCTGCTCAACGGTATCGTAATAAACCGTCCAGTAATCGTCGCATTTGCACCAGATCCGCAGGTCCAGCATCACGGCGCTGTCCGCGTAGGAACCGACCCGTGAAATAAAGCCGCGTTCGGTGACCGCCAACGGGTGCGCCTGCATGACGGCAAGCGCCGTTTGTTTGGCCTCCTCAATGTCGGCGTCATACGACACCGGGAAAGAAATATCAATCCGCCGTACCCCTTCCCAGGTGTAGTTGACTACGGTCGAGTTGATCAGCGTGCCGTTAGAAAAAGTGATATGGCGGTTGTTGTAGGTGCGAATGGTCGTGTGCATCAATTCAATAGCGGTCACGTACCCCTCGTCCTCACCGACGCTGATGTAATCCCCGGTCACGAATCGCGGGGAAAGCAGCAGTAAAATGCCTCCGGCGATATTGGAAAGCGAATCTTTCAGCGCCAGTGCCACCCCGACCGCTACGGCGCTTAACGCCGCCAGCAGACCGGTGGTGGAAATGCCCATCGTACTTAATGCCGACAGAATGACGACGATATGGCCGATAACGTTCAGCGTTTTCAGAATAATGTTGATCAGCGACTGATCCAGTTTGGTTTTATTGAGGATCCGTTTGGGCAGGCGAAGCAGTCCCAGAATGATAAAATGACCGATTCCTAAAATCAGCAGCGCTTTTCCCAGCGGAAAGGCATATTTCAGAACGGTCGCCCAGGTGATTTTCGGCATAAACAGCACTCCTTATCGGTAATGAAACCAGTATAACATATTTCCGGCGAAAAATCCATAAAAAAAGGACCGCTCACGGAAACACTTCGTAAGCAAGTCCCCGTTTTTCAATATAAAAATGACACTTTCAAGAATTGAAAGTGTCATAGTGTGTTACATACCTCGGAATTTACTCATCTTAAAATATTAAGTCTGCTTTTTTGTTATGCTCTAAAATTATGTCCGCAATCATGACAAAAATAAATTTTTCTACGATTTGAAAACCATCTTTTTGCTTGCCATACATGCCCTTTACCAGATGCCTTATGTACGATAGCCATCCACCAATCATAGAAGAAGAACACCATCATACCAATAATCCATTTACACATAAGCCACATAAAATACCAAAAGCCAAAAAGCACCAAATATAAACAGCCGTGTTTATTCGATTCATTAGATAATTGGACTTTTGTGCTGCCGCATTTAGGACATTTTACATTTACTGCCATAATATCACCTCTTTTGCTGTTTTATACTATTTTATACTACTTTATAAGATTTGTCAATATTTTAGGATTATTTATCTTATACTATTTTTGAGGTGGTAAAATGAAGCCCTTAAAAGAAAAAATAAGTATAACCATAGACAATGATATTTTAGTGAAATTAAAAGAAAGAGCCGAACTTGATGATCGTTCTCTTTCACAATATATAAATGTTATATTAAAACAACACATAAAAGCAAAAGAAGAGAAAAAGCCGTGAATTTCACGGCTTTTTCTCTTGATTATCAAGTGTTAAATTATTTCCTTACGGAGGGTGTCCCGAGCGATCCTTTTTTAATTACAGCAGATGATATTTAACGACGACGGCCGCGAAAACGATCGAAACCATCGACAGCAGTTTGATCAGAATATTGATCGCCGGACCCGAGGTGTCCTTGAACGGATCACCGACCGTGTCACCCACGACTGCCGCCTTGTGCTGGCCGCTTCCCTTGCCGCCGTGAACACCGCTTTCGATGTACTTCTTGGCGTTATCCCACGCGCCGCCCGCGTTGGACATGAAGATCGCCATTAAGAAGCCGCTGGCGGTCGCGCCTGCCAGCATACCGACGACACCGTGATAGCCGAGGATCATGCCGGTAGCAAGCGGTGCGATAATGGCAACGATGGTCGGCAAAATCATTTCGCGCAAACTGGCTTTGGTGCAAAGGTCAACGCACTTTGCGTAATCGGGGTCGGCCTTGCCGTCCATCAGCCCCACGATCTCGCGGAACTGTCTGCGGACTTCGATAACGACCGACTGCGCGGCTTTTCCGACCGAGTCCATGGTCAGCGCCGCGAAGATAAAGGGCAGGCAGATACCGATAAACAGACCGACCAAAACCTTCGGGTTCATCAGATCAAAGGTAAAGTCGCCGTTTGACAGCAGCGATTTGATTTTATCAATGTAAGAAGCCATCAGCGCAAGGGCGGTCAATGCGGCCGAGCCGATCGCAAACCCCTTGCCGGTCGCGGCGGTGGTGTTGCCGAGGGAATCCAGCGCGTCGGTGCGTTCACGAACGGAAGCATCAAGGCCCGCCATTTCGGCGATACCGCCGGCGTTATCAGCCACTGGACCGTAAGCGTCGGTCGCAAGGGTGATACCCAAGGTGGAAAGCATACCGACTGCCGAAAGGGCAATGCCGAACAGACCGACTGCCGGATGCTCGACCGAGCCGCCCGAAACAAAGAAGGCAACTAAAATGCAGGCCGCAACAATGATGATCGGCAGAGCGGTGGAAAGCATCCCTAATCCCAAACCGCCGATGATGATGGTGGCACTGCCCGTTTCGGACTTGGAAGCCAGTTTACGGGTGGGCTTATAGGAATCGGAAGTAAAGTATTCGGTGGCGCGGCCGATCAGTACGCCGGCCAGCAAACCTGCCAGAATGGCGAAATACAAACCGATGGTCTTTTTGCCGTCTAAACAGAACCAGACCACGGGGAAGGAAACCAAAGCGATCATAACGGCGCTGAAATTGGTGCCGCGGCTCAACGATTTCAACAGATCTTTCTGTCCGGCATTTTCTTTGGTACGGACTAAAAACGTGCCCAGAATGGAGCAGAGAATACCGCAAGCGGCAATCACCAGCGGAACGGAAAGCGCGCGAAGCGCGGCGTTTTCAAACGCTACCACGCCCAATGCCATGGAAGAAATGATCGATCCGACGTAAGATTCGTACAGATCGGCGCCCATACCGGCAACGTCACCGACGTTGTCACTGACGTTATCGGCGATCACGGCGGGGTTGCGGGGGTCGTCTTCCGGAATACCGGCTTCTACTTTACCGACAAGGTCTGCGCCGACATCGGCGGCCTTGGTGAAGATACCGCCGCCCACACGGGCAAACAGCGCCATGGAAGACGCGCCCATACCGAAGGTCAGCATGGCGGAAGTAATGGAAGCGGCATCCAGTTTGAAAGCGAATTTCAAAAGAATAAACCAGACCGAAATGTCCAGAAGACCCAGACCGACCACGGTAAAGCCCATGACCGAACCGGCCGAAAAGGCGACACGCAGTCCGCGGTTCAGTCCCTGCTGGCAGGCGTTGGCGGTGCGCGCGTTGGCGGCGGTCGCGATCTTCATGCCGATAAAGCCCGAAAGACCCGAGAAAAATCCGCCGGTCACAAAGGCGAACGGTACGAATTTAGTCAGCAGTCCCAAAAAAGCCATGACCGACAAAATCACGAACATAACGGCAAAAAAGATCGCCACAACGGTGTACTGGCGTTTCAGATAAGCGTTCGCGCCGGCTTTGACCGAATCGGAAATCTTTTTCATACGGTCGTTTCCGCGATCAAATCCCAACACACGTTTTGCCGTCAGTGCCGCGAAGATCAGGGCGATCAGCGCGCCGGCAAGCGTGAGAAAAGCGGAATAGTTTTGCATAAAGTGTTGCATCGAATAACATCCTTTCTGTTGATGCAGGGTAGTAAGGGTACATTGACCCGATATCAAAAACAGCACGGAAATCCGTGTCTGTTATGTTTCCAGAGTTAATATTTTAACACATTTCACGAAAAAGTCAAGGCGAAAATGTTGCTGTTGAATAAAAAACGTGTAGGTTTGTCAATGATGTGTTACA
>JAZRWX010000171.1:0-2664 GCA_045599905.1 Acutalibacteraceae bacterium | reverse complement strand
TTCCTTACCCCGCCGCTTGCCATTTCCGAATGTCACCGCTTGACAGCCGAAATGGCGGAATACGCGCGCGGTGCGCTTCTGGAAGCGTTGCAGTTGATCGACCGGTATGATGCGGGATCGAAACAGCACGTCAAAGAAATCGAAGATCTGACCGATAAATACGAAGATAAACTCGGAACATATTTAGTTCGCCTGAGTCATAACGAGCTCAGCTCTGCCGATTCCCATCGGATCGGCCGTTTACTGCACAGCATCGGCGACTTTGAGCGCATCGGCGACCACGCATTGAACATTGCGGAAGCCGCCGCGGAGATCTATGAGAAAAAGGTTGTTTTCTCCCCCGACGCGCAGAAAGAACTGGATACGATCGAAAGCGCCATAACCGAGATCATCGGAATGACGGTCGATGCTTTCGTAAACGACGATTTCGACCTGGCAAGCCATATTGAACCGTTAGAACAGGTCATCGACAAATTAAAGGATGAAATGAAAGCCCGGCATATCGAACGGCTTCAAGACGGAAAATGCACCGTTCAGATGGGCTTTGTATTCTCCGACCTGCTGACCAATTACGAACGTATTTCCGACCATTGTTCCAATGTTGCGGTCTATACCATGCAGTTGGATACCGCAAAATTGGACGCGCACAAATACCTGCACGCGATCCGTTCGGACGAAAACGGTTCCTTTACAACGGATTACGATCAATACGTCAATAAGTATTCCATTTAAGAAAATACAAGTATTACAAAACGCCCGTTCCGAAGGACCGGAACGAGCGTTTTGTAAGCCGTACAGCCGTTTTTATTCGCAAGTATATTTACCCACCGCTTTACTCATAGAAAAACAGCACAGCCGGAAAAACCGACTGTGCTGTTTTGTGTTTTGGAAAAACGCTTACGAATTGAAGAGTGCCGCGGTAGGTGCGGTGTGGTAACAGAACATTTCCAAACCGCCGTTCTGGGTATTGTAGACGCACATTCCGTTATTGAAGACGTCGCCGACACCGTAAAACGAGAAGCTGCACGTATTGATATCGGCTGAATTGGCTTTACCGAAATCCAAGTGGCTGCAATTCGCAATGTTTGCCGTTAATTCAAAGCTTTCAAAATAAAGATCCGGCTTACTATAGTTCTTTTTCATATTCAATTCTCCTATCTCAACCGTTTCTCAATACAAAACGCTTTGTCTCAAATCGGTCACATCAACCGCGTCCACGTAACCGTCACGGTTAACGTCACCTGCGGTGGATCCGACCATGCCTGCCATGATCTTCTTCAAGCGGATCAGGTCACGCACGTCAACGACGCCGTCGCCGTTGATGTCATCGGTGACATACAGATCGTCATAGCCCTCGCCGGAAAGCTTGGCGACAATTTCTTCCGCCAAAGCAACCGTTTCCTTGGAAACCTTGAATTGCGGGCCGTTTGCCAACGGCTGAGCGCTCGCGGTGGTTTTTAAGTTAGTGAGTGCCAGCAGACCGCTGCCGGTGTTGGTAATAACGATCGTACAAGATTCAACATTGTCAAAATCAATGTACCCAGACAGATCATAGAACTGATCGCTTGCCGTATCGACATCCCACTTATCGCTCTTGACCGCGATACCGCCGGTCTGGATCGTTACATTCAGAACAGCGCCCGGAGTCTGCGATTTCGCGCCGATCTGGATCGAAGCAAGATCTCTTACGTTGGTAACGGTGAAGGCAATGCCCTGACCGTTCTTTAAGTAACATTCGTTGTTCGGGCCGTTGGTGTAACCGTAATCACTGACCGAAACACCGCTGCCGCCGCGTTCCACGAAGCAGACACCGTCAATGCTGGTGCCCGGTGCATACGCGCTCTGTCCGACCAACAGGTCACGAACGGTATTGAAGACCGGATGATATTCATGGTCGGCAATGTAAGCGGCTGTTACAACATCGTCTTCCGGTGTGTAGCCCGCTGGATCGTAAATGCGGATCGCGTCCATGACAAAGGTCGTGGAGCCGTTTCCTTCTTCATCGGCGAATTCGTTGTACTTCGCCGTGATGGTCACGTTATGTTCGCCATAGCTCAACCCGCTGACCTTCATGACCGGAACTTCACAGATCTTCGTGATGCCTTCGGTCGCCTGATAGTAGTTGTTGACGATCAGCTGTTTTTCGATCGTTCCGGTGGCATCGGTCACGTCAACGGTGATGAAACCAGAGGTATTATCGGTGCGGGAGATCACATCGAAGCCCGTACCGGTAAAGGTGAAGGAACAGGAAATCGGATTATCAGCCGTGACAGTCGCCTTATGGTAACCGCCGAGACTGTATTCCGCACAGTCATTGTTCGCCTTGTCAAAGCCGTACACGTTGTTGGCATCGATGGTAACGACACTGCTGGTTCCCGGACGGTCTTCCGCCTGGACGGCAGTTGCATCATTCGCGGTAACATCCCACGTACCGTCGAAGTTTACGAAATCGTCTTCGTAATAGATGATGGTCGCCGGGATGACGGTGACGGTTCCGAAATAGTTGCCCTTGTCAGCTTCCAGGGTGGATTCGTTACCCTGATAGTTGACGATGTAAGAGAAGGTTTCGGACTCGGTCATCTTCATTTCATTCAGCTGATAGGTGACCTTGCTGCCCTTAACGGCGATATGACCGTATTCGCCTTCCATTTCCGAATTAAGCAA
>JAZRWX010000170.1:0-22497 GCA_045599905.1 Acutalibacteraceae bacterium | reverse complement strand
CGGCGATACTGCGCAGATTCTGTTGCAGCAGGGTGATTTCTTTTCCGCTGTCCCCCCGCACCAGGAAACGGCCGGGATAGGACTCGCCCAGAAAACGCTGATAATTCGGCGGCAGGTTCTTTACCGTTTCGGCGTATACCTGTTGTAACCGGTTCCAGGTATTTCTGCCGATGATGCCGTCCACCGTCAGTCCGTAGCGTTTCTGAAAAGCGTAGACCGCGTCACGGGTATTGGCATCAAATTTTCCGGTGATCGCGATCGGGGGCAAAGCCGGATTGAAATATCCGATAAACGCCAGATAATACTGGATCACACGCACCGATGAACCGCTGTTGCCGTAGCGCAATGAACGAGGATATTTGCGCTGTACTTCCGAAAGTGTCAACCCTTCCCCCGAAAGTTCCGACAGTTGTTTCACGCCGTTATACAACTGCTTGATCTTATACCACGTTGCCTTGCCGACAATGCCGTCAGACACCAGATTAAAGACCTGTTGAAATTTTTTGACGGCGTTTTCGGTTTCCACATCGAAGATGTCGGTCGTATTGTTGATTTTCGGAATGGCGGGATAATTCTGACGGATCCGGTTCAACTGCCGCTTGATAATGCGGACATCCTCCCCGGCGGAGCCACGGCGCAGCAAAACACCGGAATAGGTCGGGATATTATTACCGACCGGCGCGTTTTCCACGATGCTGATATTATTGCCGTAATAATACCGCAGGATTTGCAGCGGCGTATAACCGCGCTTTGCCAGATCCACACTGCCCCATTGGGAAAGTCCGTCACACTGAACACGAACGCCGTCACAGAACTGCGCGAACAGCGGAACGACCTGCCCGGTACGGACGATGTAGTTATTGAATATTTCGTCGGTGATCCGGCTGATATTCTCGTATATTTCCCGGTTTTTCACAAACGCGTGATCATATCTTGTCGATGATGTGAT
This sequence comes from Acutalibacteraceae bacterium, assembly GCA_045599905.1. Classification (GTDB taxonomy): domain Bacteria; phylum Bacillota; class Clostridia; order Oscillospirales; family Acutalibacteraceae; genus UBA737. The sequence goes on along the minus strand of JAZRWX010000170.1, from coordinate 21,548 downwards.
ATCGAAATTATATCCGCGGGAACGGTAATATTCGGTATAAATACGGTTCATCGTATAAGAAATCTGTGCCAGAATATTCGCCCGGATGGCATTTTCGGGCCAGGTCGGATAAATTTCACTGGATGCCACATTTTTAATGTATTCGCTGAACGGGACAACGACATTTTCCGCATTGGCGGTCGGCGCGCCGAGATGTACGGTAACGGTCTGCGGAATAACGGGATTCGACATGGTTACATTGCCTCCTTATAAACCGGGATCATATCCACCGGTAGCAACGTTTCCGTTCCGGCATAGACCTCGACCTCCCGTGTTTGTGGCTCGTAATCGGGATGGGTCACCGTGACGGTATATTCCATACCGCTTTCCGCCGCGGTCGCCTCATCCTGCGACAATGCCGCCGCCCGCGCAGGCAAAGAAATGTTTTCGGCAATGCCGGACGAATCGGTACGACGGCGATCCAGCAGTTCCGGGCCGGATGAAACCGTGACTTCGGCATCGGTTACGGGAAACGCGCCCTGCGCGGAAAAGACCTGCACACGCAAAGTTCCGACTGACGGGAAGTTTTCGTTAAAAATTTCTTCCGTCTGTTCGGGGGTCGATGCCCGCGACGCGTATTCCATTGCCTGCCGATTGAAAAAAGCCATTTGTTCGGGTGTGATTTTCATGAATTTTCCTCCGTTTCAAAATAATACACCCTATTCTATGCGTTTTTTCTGCCGCCGATACAAAAAGTACCCGAAGACACACCTTTTTTAATGATCGTAAGGAAAATTCACAACGCGCCGCGCTGTTTCAGAACGGCGACCTTCAAAATGGCCGCCTGCGTTTTCGCGTCTTTGATCTCGCCGGACAGCACCATATCGACAGCAGTTTCCAGCGAAACACGCTCGACGTTCAGAAATTCATCCGCGTCCAGTTCCTGACTTCCGAAGGTCAGGTCGGCGGCAAAATACGTCCAGATCCGTTCGGCACAGTACCCCGGCGTGGGATAAAGTTCCCCCAACGGCATCCATTTTCCCGCGGTCGCACCGGTTTCCTCGCGCAATTCACGCTGACCGCACACCAGCGGTTCTTCGACCACGCTGTCTCGTTTCCCGGCAGGGATCTCCAACGTTTCTTCCATATACGGATAGCGGAACTGGCGGACCAGCAACAGTTCGTTTTCCGCCGTCAGCGCCGCAACGCAAACGCCGCCGTTATGTTCAACAACTTCCCGCAAAGCGGTCTGTCCGTCCGGCAGTGTGACGGTATCTTTCCGCAGGTTGATGATCCTGCCGCGGTACAGATATTCAGCCGATTCGGTGATTTCCTTCGTATTCATAATTCATTTGATCCTTTCATATAATTTACAACAATCCAAAAAGCGGAGTGAATGATATGGAATGTAAAAGTTATGATTACCTTGCCTTAAAAAAAGCCCTGGACGGTCTGTGCGAAAAATATACATTTCTGAAAAAATACCCGATCGGGCGAAGTTGTGCCGGACGGGAGATCACGGCGATCCAGATCGGGGTCGCTTCGGAATATGCCCTGTTCTGTGCCGCATTTCACGGCAGTGAATATCTGACCGTGACCGTTTCCCTGATGTTTTTGGAAGAACTCTGCCAAGCTGTCAGCGAAGACAGTGAATTTGCCGGCTTTTCGGCACGGAAAGCGCTGATCGGTCGGGGGATCATCTGGGTACCGTGTGTCAACCCCGACGGGTGTGAAATCGCCCTGCACGGACGTGTTGCCGCCGGCAGTCTCGGCGGAACGGTGGCGCGCATCGCCAAAAATGATTTCACGCATTGGAACGCTAATCTGCGCGGTGTGGACATCAATCACAATTTTCCGGCAGGATGGGAAGAACTGCGCGCACGCGAGCAGGCTGCCGGTATATACGGTCCTTCTCCGTCGAGATTCGGCGGATACCGTCCCGAAAGTGAACCGGAAACCATGGCGCTGACGGAATTATGCCGAAACCGTGCCATCCGCCACGTTGTGGCATTACACAGTCAGGGCGAAGTGATCTACTGGACCTATGGAAACACCCGGCCGCCGCGCAGTGAAAAAATGGCCGAGATCATGGCAACGTCCAGCGGTTACCTGCTGGATGAGCCGACCGAACTTGCCGTCGGCGGCGGTTTCAAGGACTGGTTTATCCGGGAATTTAACCGCCCGGGATTTACCGTTGAAATGGGAAACGGAAAAAATCCGCTGCCCATTGCCGCGGCAGCGGAAATTTACCAACGAATTCGGGAAATGCTGATGCTTGCGGCGATCATGTGATCATTTTACCACCGTAAACCGATGATCTTCGGCATGAACGATATGATCGCAGACCGAAAGGGACGTGTGACGGTGCGTAATGAAAATGATCGTCTTTTCTTCCAATGTGCGGATGTTGGATAATACCTCCGTTTCGGTCGCTTCGTCCAGCGCCGAAGTGGCTTCATCCAACAGCAGGATCGGCGTATCGAACAAAAGCGCGCGCGCAATGGAGATACGCTGGATCTGTCCGCCGGAAAGTCCGCCGCCGCGTTCGGCAAGTTTGGTATCCAAACCGTCCGGCAGTTCCTCGATAAAGTCGTAGATCGCCGCCGTCTTTGCCGCGCGAATGACCTGTTCATCGCTGATTTTGGAATTACACATCGTGATATTTTCACGGATCGTTCCGGAAAGGATCATGCTGTCCTGTGGAACGTAGGCAAACAGTCCGCGCGTTGCCGGGCTGACCGGAATATCGTCATTGACGGTGACCGTTCCGCCGATCGGTTCGTACAAGCCCAGTACGATTTTGAACAGCGTACTTTTGCCGCAGCCCGATTCACCGGTAATGGCCGTGATCTGTCCTTTCGGAATATCAAAGGTGCAGTTTTGCAGTACAATTTCCTTATCATAAGCGAAAGCCAGATTTTTAATGGAGATCTTCTCGAATTTACGGCACAGTTCCGCCAGTTCATCGTCCCCCGGCTGTTCCGGCTCATTATCAATATTTTCAATATCCATCAGCCGTTCTGCGGAAGCCATCGCGGCGTAATACTGCGGCAGAAATCCCGATACGCTTTGCAGCGGAGAACGCAGCTGCGCGACCAGTTGTAAATACGCCGTCAGATCGCCGTAGAGGAGTGCGCCGCTGCTTAATTGAAGGGCACCCCACACCAGAATACCGTAATAACCGAGATTAAAGAACGAACTTAACAGCACGTGAATGATGACCGAAATGAAATTACGTTTGATTTTTAAGCGCAGGTTATGATCCATATACTCATTGAGTTTGCGCAAAATCGGTAACTCGCTGCGGAACGACTTGATCACAACGATATTGGCAAAACTTTCCTGCATGAAAGAACGGGCCTGACCTTCGGTCTGTTGTACTTCCTTATGCATATATTTGTACTTTTTGCTGATTTTTCGGCCGAATGCAGGGAACGAAACACCGATCACGACAACGATCACAGCCAATTTCCAGTTCAGCGATGCCAAAACCACCAAACCCGAAATCAGCCGGACGATAATGGCGATCGCGCTGGGCAACGTGGAAGTGACCGCCGACACGACAACGTCGATATCCGACGTGAAGCGATTCAGCAGATCCCCCGAATGGTGGGACGAAATCTGCGGATATTTTTTATGTACCAGCGCCGAGAACATATAATTCCGCATGGATATGGTCAGTCGACCGTTGACACGGACATTGATGACCGAAACCAGTCCCGTCATCAAAATATTGATAACTGTCAGTGCCAGCAGCGTGATGCCGAACAGGATCAGTTTGTCATGATCGTGATAATTATTCAGCACCTGACGGGATACCAACGCCATGACGACACCGATCACGGCAACGCCGGATTCCAGCAGTGTGACCAGTATAACGCCCGGAATAAACCGTTTAATTTGGCCGTAAACCCAGCGTAACGTTCCGGGCTTTCGTGTTTTCTTTTCCATAAACTCAACCTATTTCTAAAAGTATTGAAGATATTACTTGCATTTTTCCCTATTATATACTAAAATAATAAATAATGCAAGTAAAATGCTTTTAACGGAGGAAATACACATGGAAGCTTTTCAGGACGTTTTTTTTGAACAACTGGTGGAAATCCGCAAAACCCCTGCCGACTGGTTGAAGATCATCGGCATCTGGTTGCTGGCGATTATTGTTTCGGTTGCCTGTTTCCTGTTTTTGGGACGGTTGGGCATGTTCGTCTTTTTATTGATCTTCGGCGCGTTCTGGGGCGCGTTCAAGCTTTCCCAGCGTTTTTCGATTGAATATGAATACAGCGTGACCAACGGCACTATGGATGTCGCGAAAATCATTGCGCGCAGCTCCAGAAAATTTCAGCTTTCGCTGGATCTTGAAAAAACCCAGCGGTTGGAAAAATATAAACCCGGTATGGAAGAACACGGTGATTTCAAAAAAATCGTTTGTGCCTGCAACAAAAATGATCCGGATGCCTATTTTCTGGTCGTTTCGGAGGATGCGAAGGGAACCCGCGCCTTGATTTTTACCCCGAATGACCGCTTGAAAAAAGCGATTGCCAAAGGTTTGCCGAAATTCCTCGCGCTGACCGCGTTCAAAGATTGATTTTACCACCAGGGCGGTCCTTCGGGCCGCCCTTTTTTTCAAAGGAGTACGGTTATGAAAATATTAAGCCAGACCCAAATCCGCAACGCGGAAAATACCGCTTTTCAAAGTGGGACTTCCGCCGACACGCTGATGATCCGTTTCGGGGAAGCCGTCACGGAAGAGATTATTGCGCGCTATCATCCGATCGGCAAAAAAGTTACGGTCGTCTGCGGAAACGGAAACAACGGCGGTGACGGTTTTGTCATTGCCGAAAAACTGCAACTGGCAGGGGCGAAAGTTTCCCTGTTTCTGCCCATGGGCAACCCCACCGCGCAAACCGCCATGCACCAGTTTGCGCTTGCGGATGACCTGCCGCGGGTATGCGATTTCGGCGATCAGCCGGAAATCATTGTCGACGCCCTTTTCGGGATCGGGTTGAACCGCCCGGTCGAAGGGCCGATCGCTGACTGGATCGGTCAGATCAATCTTTGTGACGCGGTCCGCGTTGCCGTTGATCTGCCAAGCGGCGTTTTCTGTGACGGCGGTCTGCCCGGCACGGCGGTGCGCGCTGATCTGACCGTTACCGCGATCACCGCAAAACCCTGCTTTTTCCTGCCGCCCTCTTCTGAATACTGCGGTGAAGTCGTCGTCAAAGATATCGGGGTGGCCGTTCACGATTATACCTGTTTGACCGTAGAACCCCCGGCTGTGCAAAAACGCCCGAAAAACGCCCACAAGGGAACCTTCGGACGCGCGGCGCTGATCTGCGGCAGTTACGGAATGTGCGGTGCCGCGATATTAGCCGCGAAAGCCGCTTTACGAAGCGGTGTCGGACTGGTTCAGGCATTGGTATGCCATCAAAACTATCCCGCTTTCTGTACCTCGGTGCCCGAAGCCGTTACCTATCCCGTACCGACCGGCAACGGCGGCGGACCACTGCTGCCCGACGCCAAGATCCCGTTCGTTTTGAAAAACGCCGACGCAATCCTGATCGGGCCGGGTTTGGGAACGTCGCAGGAATCTGTCCGGTTGGTCAAAAATCTGCTTGACGCTGCGGAAATTCCGGTCGTTTTGGACGCTGACGGCATAAACGCGGTATGTGACGACATAAATATTATTAAGAAAGTCAAGGCGCCGGTGATTATCACGCCGCATCCGGGTGAAATGGCACGGCTTTGCAAAACAACCGTTGCGAAAATCGAGTCTGACCGGATCGGCATTGCCGGAAGTTTCGCCGCACGATATAACTGCATCGTGGTGCTGAAAGGTGCCAATACCGTCATCGCCGCCCCGGACGGACGGATTTTCATCAATACGACGGGAAATCCGGGCATGGCGACCGGCGGCAGCGGCGATGTTCTGGCAGGCATGACCGTTTCCCTGCTGGCGCAGGGATTTGCTCCGCTGAACGCCGCAAAAGAAGCGGTCTGGCGGCACGGAAACGCCGGTGACCGCGCGGCAAAACGGGTCGGCGAACGGGCATTAATCCCGAGCGACATTATCGACGCGTTGGCTTTGCCGGAAGAATGATTTTACTGCAAAAAGGATTCCTCCGGCAGAGAGGAGTCCTTTTTATGCGAAAAATTCTGTTATTACCGATTCTTTTTCTGCTGCTGTGCGGATGCGGCACACAAAAAAGCATCAGCCCCGTCACCAAGGGAATCTCTTTTACCGCCGATATCGTTTACGGGAAAGAAACCTACGTTTGCGACTGTTCCGTTTCGGCGGCGGGAAAAATGACATTTTCGGTCAAAGAGCCGGAAGACCTGAACGACCTGACTTTATGGTTTGACGGGGACGCGGTCACCGCCAAATACCGCGGACTGACCTATACCCCGCAAACCGACCGATTGCCCGTTGGGGCGGTCGCGCAGGATCTGTACGATATAATGCGGACCGACCGCCGTGTGACCGAAAGCGTAAAAAACTGCGTGATGGGCGGAACGGTCGGCGGGCGTTCCTTTACCCTGCGTTTTTCCCCGACCGGCTTTCCGCTGAAAGCCGAAATACCGGATGCTTCCTATTCCGTAACATTTCGGAACGTGACGTGGATCGGGAAATGAGAAAAGGCGGATGTCCCAAAGGACATCCGCCTTGTTTGATTTGATTTCAGATCACGCTTTATTCGCGCTGCCGAACAGCTCGATTTTTTCACGAACGGTTGCTTTGATGGCTTCACAGCCCGGTGCCAGCAGTTTGCGCGGGTCAAAGCCCTTGCCCTGCTGATCTTTGCCCGCTTCGATATATTCACGGGTGGCCGCGGCGAATGCCAGCTGGCATTCAGTGTTGACATTGATTTTGGAAACGCCGAGCGAGATCGCTTTCTTGATCATATCAGCCGGAATGCCGGTACCGCCGTGCAAAACCAGCGGCATATCGCCGGTAAGCTGCTGAATGGCATCCAGCGTGTCGAAACGCAGACCCGCCCAGTTTTCGGGATATTTACCGTGGATGTTACCGATACCTGCCGCCAGCATGGTGACGCCCAGGTCGGCGCTCATTTTACATTCGGCCGGATCAGCCACTTCACCGCCGCCGATCACGCCGTCCTCCTCGCCGCCGATGGCGCCGACTTCGGCTTCCAGCGACAGCCCCAGGCGGTCACATTCGGCAACCAGTTCTTTGGTCTTTTCAATGTTTTCTTCGATCGGATAATGAGAACCGTCAAACATGATGGACGAAAAACCTGCCGCGATGCACTTTTTCGCGCCTTCATAAGAACCGTGGTCCAGATGCAGCGCCACCGGAACGGTGATGCCCAGTTCGTCGATCATGGCCTTGACCATGTCGGCAACGGTTTTGAATCCGCACATATACTTGCCGGCGCCTTCGCTGACACCCAGGATGACCGGGGATTTCATTTCTTCGGCGGTCAAAAGAATGGATTTTGTCCATTCAAGATTGTTGATGTTGAACTGACCGACAGCGTAATGACCCGCTTTCGCTTTGTTGAGCATTTCTTTTGCAGATACTAACATTGAAAATTCCTCCATTTGTTAAAAAAATATCTTTGGTCTTATTGTACCCCATACAGGCGTTAAAATCAAGCATTTATTTCCGAAAAACCGCACGACTTTTTACAATGTTCGCGCGGTTTTTTTGTTAATCCATTTCAAAAACTTTTTTCAGCAGCGGCTGTGCACCGGTGACCGGATCCATTTCCATGATAAGGATATCCTTCATATACGCGTCCCATTTTTTGACGACGGGACTTTCGCTTTGCACACGGGCAGCGTAATCGATGCCCTTTTCGCATTCGTAATACCCGAACATTTCGGTGCCCATATTCCAGATCGTATAATTGCAGATGCCGGCGTCCTTTAACACCTGTTTCATTTCCGGCCAGATCTCATTATGACGGCGGGTATATTCTTCCAGCGTGCCTTCCTTGATCTTTGCGTGCCATGCGTATTTTTCCATAGTAAAAAAACCTCCGTTATTTTAAGGGATATTCCATCCCGAGCATTTTATATTTCGCGCCTGCCATTTCGTTATACGGCAGTTTTTCCCACGCCAGTTCCCCAACCAGCCGCCCGATGGCGGTCAGGTTTTCCGCGGTATCCGTAATGCCGGGGATCAACGGTGTCCGGATCGTCAGCGATTTTCCCGAAGCGCAGACCCAGCGGAAATTTTCCAGTATAACTGCATTGGAAACGCCGGTATATTCGATGTGTTTTCCGCCGTCGATCAGTTTCAGATCCATGATCACACGGTCCATTTTTGAAATGACCGAACGGAAGACTTCCGGCTTTGCGTATCCGCTGGTTTCAATACAGAGATCATACCCTTGCAGACGCTCTGCCAGTTCTGAAACAAATTCCGGCTGAAACAGCGGTTCGCCGCCGGAAAAGGTAAATCCGCCGAACACGTCGGGCAGTGTTTGCGCCGAACGGATCAGTTTTTCCGACAGATCGGCGGCGGTGATTTTTTCGCCGGAAACGGTCAGACAGTTATCGGAGCAAATGTGCAGACAACGTCCGAACGGGCGGCATTCTTCATGATCGCAGGGGATCTTGCACAAATCACAGTGGTGACAGCGGTTTTCCTTATACATCAACTGCGGTGCCGGGACGAACCCCTCCGGATTGTGACACCACTTACAGCGCAGCGGACAACCTTTCAAAAAAACGGTGGTACGGATGCCCGGTCCGTCGTGGACCGCCATTTCTTTGATATCGAAGATCGTTCCTGTCAAACCGTTCACCGCCTTTCTTAAAATATTATATTGAAAAAAGCCGTTGTTGTCAACGAAAAAAAGGAGGGATGCACCTCCGAAAAGGTACATCCCCCGCATTAGATCAAAATTACGGAATCTGCCAGGTGGCAGTCGCGTTATTCATGGTAGAAGTCAAAGTCTGACCGTAAATAACGGTATCCTCGCCGTCGTCGATCACGATGTACGGAACAGCGGTGATCGCTTCATCGGCATCGGCAATATCCGAAATCTGCAATGAATAGGTGTTGGACAGCACTACGTCGCCGGAAACCGATTCGGGTTCACAGTCAAACACGGAAATGTTCTGAACATACGGATCGACTGTATCGACAGTCAGTTCACCGTCAACGTGTTTATCCAGCGCAACAACAAATCCGATATCGGTAATATCATAGATATCACCGGTTTCGACATCTTCGTAGTACGGACCGACGTCGTCGCTGACAACGATCTGACCGAAGGCAATGCCGGTCTTGTTGCCGCTTCCGTCGTAACGGGCAATAACACCCGCCGCGTTCAGGTTGCCGTTAACATTTACGGTAGCGGTGGCGGTAGCGCCGAGATCATCGGTAACGGTAAAGGTCAGGTCACCCGTATAACCGTCCGCGACCTTGAAGGACACGGTGACGATTTCGCCGGCGACCTTCATATTGGTGTTGGCTTTACAGGTGATGTTAATTCCTTCGCCGCCGGTCGTGATTTCGGTCGGATCAGCCAGTTCACCGGCATAGTACTGACGGTCATAATAGTGGTTATCCGGAATTTCTTCTTCCGGCGTTACAAGGTTGCCGGAAGCATCCAGCCACTCGTTGCAGACACCGACATACTTAAAGTCGTACTTGCAGCCCTTGAAACCGGTAATTTCAATGAAGTTACCGTTCGGATCATCCGTGGGCGGCGCCGAGTGGGTTTGAACGTAAACGTTTGCCCATTCGCCTTCATCAGCAACGATTTTCTTATAGTTCTGTGCCGGATAGTAGTTGGCACCGTTCAGACGGATATCCAGATGGTTGCCGTTACCATCGGTAGTAGTTCCGAAATAACGCACCTTGAAATGCAGTGCCAGACCGTTCGGGCAGGAGCCCTGCGACGCACCGGTCGTATTGGTGAAGGTATATCCCGCCGGAACGTCAAAGTAAACGCGCTTGGTGGCGTTGGCTTCGGTCGCGTCGATGGTCAGCTGCGGCAGATGATCTTCGCCGTAGAGCGGAGTGATATCTTCAAAGCTGCCGATCGGCGTATTGACATAGTTTTCAAACTGCGGATCATCGTCCAAGTTGTTCTCCGTACCGTCAAAGCCCGGAATCCAACCGGAATAAACATGAATATACTGTACTTCAAATACAATGCCCTTCGGAATTCCTAAGGTAAAGTAACTGTCAGCCAAGTTCGGTGTCGTGTGGCACTGAATGGCACGTGTATGCCAATCCCCGTCGGTATTCAAGTAAAACCGACCGCCGAAGTTTGTGCCGCTTTGTTCTTCATAACCGTTTGACTGTACCGAAGTATTGTTGTACAGGAAAAATCTATCCACGGGGCGTCCGGAAACCACACGGTATTTCATGACCATAAAGTTTGCAGTTTTTTGTGTGCCGTCATACTGGAAGCCGGTCAGATCATACGGAATCTGAACGTGCTGCCACTGACCGGATTCGGCCGTATAATTGCGGGTATCGTATATTTTGCCTGCATAATCGGTCGGGACAGCTTCCTGCTCTTCAACGGTCGCTTCAATATCAGCCAAACCGACGATCGGGCCGTCGGCATTCCAACCGTCATGTACTTCGATCGATTTGATTTCGATAACAAGATTTTTCGGAACACGCAGCATAAAGAAGTTATCCTGACCTTCGGGTTGTTTCGGGGTATGGTGGCAGGTCATGGTCGCCTGTGCCCATGCGCCTGAACCGTCCATCTGTACCCAGCTGCCCGAATTGGTACCGCCGGTGACCTGCGAATAGGCGCCGTCGGTCGGGTCGTTGTTCCACCAGCCCAACTGATCGGACGGGGTGCCTTCCAGCACACGGTAGGTCATTACCGCAAAGGTAGCCTTGGAATAGTCGCTGGCGCCGTCATAACTGTCGTTGTACTCAAAACCGTTTTTCAGTTGATAGGTAATGGCTTCGTGATAGAGGTCTGGACCGGAGTAATTGCGTGTATCAATGATCTTATAGGTCTTTTCCACGTCAGCGCTGGCTTCGGTGACGACCAGATCTTTCAGATTATCCGAAAGGGTGGTGCCGGTATAGGTCAGGTTTTCTTCATCATAAGCCAGATCAAAGCTGAAATCCGTACCGGCTTTTTCGGTGCTGTACGTTACGTCAACGTACTGTTCATCGCCTTCCCGGCGAACACTGGCTTCCAGTGCCGGGTTGCCGGTCACCGCAACTTCATAAATGTTGAAGTTGTCAAACAGTACTTCGCCGTCACCGGAAACCTGTAACTGGAATTTCGGATCGGAAAATTCGGTCGTAAAACGAACGGCGGTATGCTTCCAGACACCGACCGGACATTCCTTTTCCGTATAAGAAGAATCGGTATCCGTTGCACAAAAAACCTTCGGCTCGTTATATTGGTTTTCAAGAATAACGGCAAAACACCAGTCGTTCTTGTTGTTGTCACGCGCGTTCATATAGTCAAAGGAGACCATATATTCGGTGTTGGGATCAAGACGAACATTGGAAAAATCATTCGGGAACTTAAAGTAGGTATCGTTCAGACCGTCCGGCGCGTTACTGTCGATATCCAATACACCGTTGGTGCCGTTGGTATAGAAAGCAAAATCGCTGGCGTCTTCATCGGAAACGATAAACATACTTTCATTATTTTTGTAGTCAATGGTTGCGCCCGGATGATCAAAATCATACGAAGCAACAACGGATTCCGGTAAAGTGTTCATTTTGTAGATATTGATATTATCAATATATCCTTCAAAGCCCGGATAAACATAAAGCACCAAACCGTCTACGCGGTTGGCAGGGATGCCGAACTGTTTGACCATGTGATTCGGTACGCCCAGTTCAAACTCGTTTTCCAATAACGGTTTGCCGCTGGTCGGACCGCAATCTTCAAACCACATCCAGTCCCACAGTTGGCCGCCGGTAGTACTTGCCGCACCGGCATCGTCATTGCCCACTTCCACGACACGGAAGTTCAGGTCATTTTTATTGCCCTGCGCGTCCGGATCCGCCTGACGGACGACCGTAATATCACAAGACATGAAGATGGCCGCGTTGTCACCGCTGAAATCCACGTCGCCGAGGCCGTCAAACTTCATAACCATTTTGAACGGATCGGTTCTGCCGGCAGAGGTGATGTGCAGGGATTTATTGCTGCCGAACATGACATCCAGTTCGTCACCGGTTACACGCTGGAAAGCCGGATTCAAAGAGGAAATCTGTTCATAAGCTTCGCTGTCAAAGGAAAGACGGGCAATTTCGTTTTCCCCCTGCATGACCTTGATGTTATCAAAGATCACATTAGTGCCTTCGTTGACCGTGATATCGATCGTCTTGTCACCGTTGCCGGTAATAGCATACTGAGAAGTATACCACTGGCGCAGATCCCAGCTGTTCGCGGCGATCGCATGATCGCCGGTGTTGCCGAAATCAATTGACAGCGCGTTGCCGGAATCCGGTTTGGCAAGCAGATAATAATCAAACGAAACATTGTAACTGACACCGTTCGAAAGACTGAATCCGGGAACCAGTATACCCATCAGCAAACTGCCGATGGACAACTGTTCGTCGTCTTCGGAAGCGTCAACATACAGATAGCAGTCGTTATCCATATAATTGCGCAAAGCGGTGTAGGAAACACCGGTCTGACGTGTTGTTTTTGGCGCGACCGTGTCAAAATCAAGAGTGGCGACCAGATTATCTTCCGTCATATTGACAGTCGCCGCGGAAGCGGTCGGCGCGAACACGAAGAGAGACAGTATCATCGCCAAAGAAAGGACTATACTAATCGCCTTTTTGGCATTGAAAACTTTTTTCATAGTTCATTCTCCTTTAAAATAAGTCGTTTACAAGATGATGCCAATCAGGCGGCAAGAACCTTTTTCAAGTGAACCAGGTCACGAATATCCAGTTCGTTGTCCTTATTGGTATCAGCGGTGTCAAAGCGTTCCGCGTCTTCAACTTCAAGCAAGACCTTACGCAACTCGACCGCATCATCCGCGTCGATGCCTTCATCGCAATCGACGTCACCGGCGACCCATTTCAAACTGTCATAGGTGATCGTTGCAGAATCATCCGCCATTGCCGTAACAGCAACGCTGAGAATCATTGCGACCGCCATGAGCATTGCAAATAATTTTTTCATGGAATTTTCCTCCTTTAAATAATTGCAAAATTTAGGGGGCGTTTTAAGTTTTTTCCGAATTCCTCCTTTATATAAGAATAACTGCAATACCAAATTCAATTATCAATCATAAAAATGCGTCCCAAAGCAATTTTCGGTTGATCATTAATTGTCCTCGGTAGTATACACAACAAAACTGCGCGGCGGCAAGGTATCGGTCAATGTTGAAGTGACCGTGTATTCCCCGTCTGCCGCAAGAATATCCGCATCCGCCGTCGGCGTTACCGCTGCGGTATCATACAGATGGCGGTAAAACGTACAGTTGACTTTTTCTTTGAAATTCAAAGAGATCTCTTTTTCTTCAAACGAAACGTTGACTGCAAGTACCGCCAGATGTCCGTTCGAAGAACAGACGCAGGACGTGCAGATCCCGTCACCGGCGGAACCGGCAAAAACTTTGGAATCCATATCCCCCAAATAACGGGTCATCAATGTGATCGCGTAATAATCGGGATACGGCTCTTTGCGGCGGTGAATATTCGGCATAGTGCCGCAGCGATGATCGCCGTCCACGAAGGTGTCGAATCCGTCCCAATGGTTATTCGGCCACTGCTGATCGAAGATCGTCCACAGCAGCGAACTGTTGACACCGGCATTCATAAAGCCCGCCTGCGCCGACGCGAAAGAAAGACCTTTGCGCGGCAGTTCGTTCGAATCCAGCAGACGTGTGTTATACTCGTCAAACCAGAAGTCCTTATCCGCGGGGACCGGTTTTTTGAAACTTTCGGCGGTATGATACCAGAAATAATATTCACCCAGCGGATCGTTCTTTCCGCCGAAGCCGTACTCATAAACCAGCCACGCGGTCGAGCCGACCACCTCAAAATCGCCGTTGTCCAGCAGTTCACGGTCATCCCCGACCTTTTTCAGCGATGCCAGATCGTAATAACCGACCGTACCCTCTTCGGGAATGTCGTGATAAATGCCAAAATAACCAAACGTATGATCGCCTGAATGGAAGCGCATTTTATACTGTTTCCATTCGTCCGACATTTCGGTGGCGGGGATATTGACTACGCTGTTGTCGGTCAGATAACTGACCCCGTCGCCGCCGGCGGTAATGGTACGGATCAAACCTTTTTCGCACCACGGAACATGAAACGCGCCGAGGAAAAAGCCGCGCTTGTCATTGACCGGATCGGTAAGACCGGTGGCCTTTGCCCATACCGACGCTTCATATTCGGTATTCGGTTCCAGGTCCACACGTTGCTGCGCGCGGAAGCCCGGCACCGGGAAACGCAGGCAGTAGTCGCCGGAAAACGCTTCCCATTCGGGTTGTTCGGAATAGTCCACATCCAGATAGCAGTGGGTCGTGAAAACATCCAGTTCATCATGGAGATTTTCCGCGCACCATTCCAGCATTTCGGGACGGTCACTTGCCGGTTGTCCGGCGTTGGGACCGACCAGTTTCACAAGCGAGCGCAATCCGTCTTCCGTCAGATGACGGTGCGCCGCCCGGGCACACAAGCCGTACGGTTCAAATTCGTTTTCAAAACCGAAAATCCGTTTCAGTTCACGCGTACTGCCGTTCGGTTCGGTAAAAAGAAAAATATACTTGATATTATCAAATCCGCGTTTGACGATGATTTCGTTGACGGCTTCGCTGACATAGGCGCCGAAGCGATCCGCCGCAACGGCAGGATCGTCGTCGCGGAACGGATATTCATTTGCCAGGAAAATATTATACGCCAGCCACCAGCCGAGGTTCAGCGCGACCATGACGTTGCGCTTTTTCATTTCTTTCAGCCAGCGATAGACCCCTCGCACGTTCGCGTCTTCCCAATTCCATTTTCCGTTTTCATAGGGAGGATATTCAAAATAAGTGCGGGCGATCTTCAAACCGGATTTTGTTACGCGCTCCATCTCGATTTCGCATTCTTCGGGCGTATAAGCGCGTCCGGAATCGTCGGGACAAAACGCGAAAGCGTGATACACCGCGTTGACACCCAGGAAATGTTCCTGAACGCAGCGGGTATTATCTATTTCTAAATTTACTTTGGTCAAAATAATCTCAACCTCTATACAAATCAGTTATCTACGTGATATTCCGTCGAATAAATCGCGAAAGAAAGGGCCGGAACCACATCGCGCAATTCGTTCTTCGTTCCCTTGAAGCAGATGTCGGCGTCGATCATGGTCGCGCTGCTGTCCGCCATAACCTCAAACGGGTTATAAAGGTAACGGTACATCTTTACACCGCCGAGACTCTTGGAAAGGGTGATATCCACCGGACGTTCGGTAACGTTGGTATTCACAACGATGATCGAACGGTAGGTTTTTCCCTTCTTCTGGTACTCGACCATGGAAAGGTTGACACCGTCGGAACTTTCGCCGTAGAATGTCTTGGATCCCATCATGCCGCAGTATTTCGTCAGCAGTGTAAAGCCGTAATACGAAATATACGGAACGGATGATTTACACATGGCAGGTGCCATACCGATAACGTGAATACCGGAAACGAATTCGTCACCGGAACCCTCACGGTAGGGCCAGACCGTATCAAACAACTGCCAGGTCAGACCCGTTTCAATACCGCTGTTCATCATCGCGACGGTCGCCTGCGCCAGTTGTCCCGGGTTCAGCGGATTTTCGGCAACGATATCGTCGTAATGCTGACGGTTTTCACCGGTGTCGGTATTATAGTTGAATTCATCGAACCACATGGCTTTTCCGGTGGGCTTGACGGCCTCCATGAAACGGTCAAAATACATTTTATACATGTAATAGTTGTCGTCGTAGAACGTCGCGCTCTGGGTCGCGCCGATTCCGGGCCAGTGCGGCAGATAATAGTGGAAAGAATAAACGTCGATAACGTCGTCCGCGTGGTCGATCCACCACTGGATATCGTCTTCCGGCTTCATTTCCGGCGTTTTTCCGGTCAGCACACCTTTTTCATACGACATATGGATCGTTCCGCCGAACGCAACGTCCGGCCCGACAAACTGGACCTTTTTGCGTATACCGTTCGCCTTTGCCTTCTTATCCGCGGCTTTGATGATTACAAGCCACATATCCCAGGTAGTATACAAGCGGGCGGTCAGCTTCTGCTTTTTCGTCAGGTTGACCTTCGCCCCGGTCGTAATATCATAGAAATCCGGGAAGGAATGTATATAATTGTAATCTTCATCCATTTCCTTGGAATAGCAGGTTTTGGCGTTACAGACGTAATCCTTTTCCCCGATCTTTGCCATATACATCGGGACGCCTTTCATCGCCGGATTTTTGGCGTAAACCTTGTTTTCGACCGAAATATCCGCGCGATAATTCAGTTCCTGACGTTTCTGGGCGCTGTATTCATAATAAAGCGGCTCGGTCAGGTTGACCGTGTACTGAACGTTGGTATATCCGTATTTATCAATGATCCATTTCAGCGATTCGGCGTACCAGTAGGCGTAACCGCTGACAACATCGCTGAACCGGCAGCCGTAAAACGGATTGTTTACGCTGATCGAAGTGTGTTCATTATACAGATCGCCGGCACTCCAACCCATGTTCAGCGCAACAACGATATTGCGCTCCTTCAAAGCATCGAGCCACTGATACAGATACATCATGTTCGGGTTTTTCTTACTGAAATCCCACGAAGACGCATCGTTCACGTTTCCGCCGACATAGGCGTAGGACGGTTCAAAATAGGAACGGATCAGCGAAATGTCCATTTCGTCAATACGTTTCAGTTCGCGTTCCAGCATTTTCTGGTTATACGAACGTCCCAGTTTGGTGGCATCCGGAATAAAGATGAATCCCTGATAAACCGAATTGAGCCCCAACCAGTTCTTTGAAACCGCTTTGCTGTTATTGATCGAAAGCGAAACCACCTCATCGGGCGAGTAACCCGTTCCGGCAGTATTCTGTTCTTTTGACGAATCTTTATTCGGATCTTCTTTGGTCACTTCTTCGGTGACCTGTTTTTCCACCAGTTTCTGGCGTTCATAAGGTACGGTGACCTCGTTGATCTCACCTTTTTTGGTGGTGGTAATGGTTTTTTCGGTATACCCTTTTTCGGCAACGACAACATTGTTTTTGCCCTTTGAAGCGGTAGTGCCGTCATCCGAAGAAGAACCGGTCGTGCAGGCGGCGGCTGAAAAAACGATCAGCGCGGCTGATACCAGTGCGGTTAATCTTCTTTTCATTCCTCTGCACCTCCCGATTTTTTCTTTTTACCCAAAAACAGAAGCAGGAAAAATGCCGCAAGACTTAAAATCAAGATGATGACCGCGACGATACAGATGTACGCGCCGGCAGAAAAATCGCCGCCGGATTCGGTCACGGTCTTGCGGACACGCTTGCCGTATTCGGGCTTATGCGTGACCGTATCTTCCACGACTTCTTCCCATGTGGTCAGACCGGTATCGGTACGGTAACAGGTTTCCGGCACCAGTTCCTGAACGGTTTTGGTCACAAGGACCGTGGGTGTATCTGTGTTTTCTTCTTCACTTTCGAGAATGTCAAAGCTGAGTGCCGGCAGCATCATCATTTTAGTGGCCTTCTTCTCAACAATGTTCAGCGAAGAGATTCCCTGCGCGGCAAGATACAGATCAACATCGTCAATGCGGATATTGCCCTTTGTACCGGTGATGAGCAGGAATCCCTCATCGTAAATACCGGAGCCGAAAGCAATATTGACGCGGTGCCACTTGCCGTCACGCCCCAACGGAATATTTCCGTCTTCGGTCAGGAACAGATCCTTAAAGTTCTTTCCGCCCGCGTTGCCGTAAACACCGACCGTAACATCGCTGTCGGGATCGGCCTTGACCCACAAAGACAGAATATAGTTGTTGTTGGTGACCAGCGGGAATCTGCGGAAATAGGTAGAGCCATCCAGCGCGTCGCCGCTGATCTGCATCACGTGCTTATTGGCTTTGCGACCGCTGTCGCCCGGATCGGAAACGACCTTCATACCGTCGGAAAGCGGTGCCCAGTTGGCTTTGGTGATCTTGGATTCAAAATCATAGTTATCCAACTGCGAATACAGATCTTCGCAATACAGACTGTCTTCATAGTTCGCAACTTCGGTTACCGTGAAGTTGTCAAACAGCACGTCACAGCCGTAATAAAGCGGAATGGTAAAGTACGGGATATTGGGCTCGACCTCTTCGGTAACGATGGAAAGGGTCATCGTCCGCCACTGATGGTCGTTGATGTTGCTGACAAAGGTCTTCATCGACCAGCTGCCCGCCAAGCCGTAGTTGGTACCCAGCGCGCAATAATGGTTGAACGTGTATTCGTCATCCGGGTTGGTATCGTGATTCAAAATCATATACCGGACGTTGATGTTATATTCCGAATGACTGCGCAGCGCGATACCGTGGATATCGTAATTGATGGCTCTGTCCTGACGCGGTTCATTGCTATAACCGTACAGGAAACCCTTGGATTCGCCGATCGTCGAAGCAAGTTTCGGATAAAGCTTCTTGATTTCGGCATTGGTAACACGGCGGAAGCCGGTCGTTGACGGATAGATCGTCGGATCTTCCTCGTCAAACGTCAAAACCTTTTCTTTGACCGGTGTCGGCGCAACAACCTCACGCAAAGTGAAATTGTCAAACAGCAGTTCCTGACCGCCGTATACACCGACCCTGAAATAGTTCGCCGCGGGGATCATCTTCATGGTCGAGAAATAGATCGTTTTGGATCCCCAGCCCTTTTCAACGTTGTTATAGTAGTCATAATGACTCTTTACACTGTTGGTTTCGGGTTCCAGGTGTTGTGTGCCGAACGCGAACGCATATGTCGCGCCGGTCGCTTTTTTGGAACAGTAGTCAAACGTAAGGGCGTAATTCGTATTGGCTTTCAGTTGGATATTTTTCAATTCAACAAAGGCAACGTCGGCGCTGGCGGCGTCTGTATTTTCAATGTACAGATAGCCGTTGCTGCCGTTGTCTTTGAAGCCCTTTTTGATGATTTCGGACTTAGTCAGACGGGCGCTGTGTTCGGTCATGACAACGTACTTGGTCGAATCCGCCTTTTCAAAATCGAGCAAGCCGATTTCTTCGTTGGTTTCTTCCAGATATTTGGTGACCGACAGATCGTCAATATATACTGCCGCGCCTGCGGAAACGTTGAAGATCATCCAGTCATCCGTCGTCGATCCGGTGGCGTTTTTACCGATTTCAAGCACGAAAGACGCGGTTTTCCATTCGCCTTCAATGCCGTTTCTGACCGTCAGGATCGCCTCGTTCGAGCCGGTCAAAACAATATTCGGGTCGGTACTGACCGTAAACAACGTGTTTCCGGATGCCGATTCACGCGCTTGATAGTAGGAAAACTCTACTTCATACTTGCAGTTGGTTTCCGGTTTGATTTTACCGTTCACGGCGCCTAACTTACCGGTCTTCGCGGCATTTTTGTCGGCGACGGCGCGCAGGTAACCCATTGACAGTTTCGGTTCGGTGACCTTGGCCATTTTCAGTTTGGAAGGCGCATCCTTACTGACCGGTACCGAACTGCCGTTCAGTTTCTGAATAACGGTAGACGCGGTAAAGGGTACGTCCGCGACAGTACCGCCGAATTCGTAATCGGAAATGACGATATCGTCAATATAGACCGACGTGCCCGGTGTTGCCTTGATCGCCAGACCGTCGGCAAGATCGGAAAGTTTCGCGACAAAAGACGCTTTTTCCCAGCGTTCCGCCATGCGGTTGGCATCGGCTTTGACCGTGCCGGCAAGGCCGCAGTTTTCATTTGATCCGTCTTTGACAGCGTAAAGCGAGAATAACTCATCGCTGTCAGCGGCGGACTTCATATAATAGTTGAAAGAAACACGGTAATCGATATCCGGTTTCAGGTTGTTGAATTCTTCATCGATCACTTTGACTGTATCGGATGAAACGTAGGCCGCGTAATCAGCCGCCGGGGGAACTTCGCCGTAAGCGACTTCCGGACCGGCCTCGATGCTGAAAGAACCTTTCGGCACCGGAGCGACCTTTTCATTGTCACCCACCGATTCATCCCAGCAGGTATAAGACAGGGATTCGTCTTCAAAGTCGATCTGATAAACAACATTCCCTTTCAGATCGGTAACGGTCATGTTATCGATATAGACTTCGGTACCGCACCAGACCTTGACGCCCATGGAGCTGTAATAAACGTTATTACCGGAATCCACGCATTCAAACGGCTGATTGTCACCGTAAGAGCCGCCCTTTACCTGGAACCACTGACCGTACGGCTGTTGTCCCGTTCCGGTGCCCATTCCGTAGGTGCGGCGGTCGGTACGGAAAACTTCACAGTACTGGCCGTTACCGCTGCCGACACGCATGGTCGGGAAGTTGTTGTGCATTTCGCCGCCGTCATAAGCAGCGGTGTAACCGTTATCGAAATAGTAGAGATCCGCCGTGAAAAGGTACTTCTGACCGACCACTAATTTTCCGGGCAGATCCGGTGTGTCAAAGCGGATATCCAGAACGTGGTCCATTTTGGAACGTATCGGTGTATTGATATGCAGTAATCTGTTTTTCGCCAGACCCGCACGCACCGAACGGCGATTCATTTTGTCGCCGATCAGGTTATAGGAAACATCATACGTTCCCGTATTGATCCGGTCGATCTTACAGGTCACGACCGCCTTGTTCGTGGCGGTATCAATGATCTGAATATTGTCGAAATACGCGATCAGCCCCTGATAGGCGCGGATGCACAGATCGAACCCTGCCGGCTGGAATTCCGACGTGGTAAACGACGTCCATTCATCCGTCGGCAGATCACCGATATTCCGGGTGCCTATTGTCTTTGAGCCGAATTCGATTTCAAAGTTTTTAGTGTTTTTAACGTTTCCGATCAGCGTTTTGGCATTTCTGCCGATAAAGGCATCCATGCTGATCTTATATTTTTTATTGCCATCCAGTTTTTCAGAAAGATTGAAATCGTTGATATAGGTATAGGACTTTGCCGATTTATTATTGATGACCGAAGCCACCCAGTCCTTTACAACGTAAACGTCCGGGCCGTTTTCAATGGCGTAAATACTGCTTGCCGTATCGGAAGCGACCGAGATGGAATAATCGCTGCTGAAATCAGCCGACAGTACAACGTCGCCGGTCGAGGTATCGACAAATTCCACGTTATCGATATACAGCGAAACCCCGGCGCCGACTTCAATCGCCCAATAGGTCGTCTGACGGTTCTTGGCGGTAAATTCGGTTTCGTAGGTGTACCACGTTTCAAATTTCGGCTGATTTTCCGCCAGATTAAAGGAAGTGCTCAGACTGCCCTTGGTACTGGTGGCGTTATTCGCGATACGAAGTTTTACTTCTTCGGTACTGATCCCTTTTCCGCCGTTTTCCAGATAGTAATAATCGAAACGGAGTTTATAATTCTTGTTCGCCGTCAGTTTTTTAGAAAGTGCCGTCGATTCATCGTCACCCTGCTTGAAACTGAACGCGAAATAATGACTGCTTTTGCCGCCGTTGATATTATCCG
>JAZRWX010000169.1:0-3110 GCA_045599905.1 Acutalibacteraceae bacterium | reverse complement strand
GATACGGTCGCGCTGGCAAAAGATTCGGACGCGGTCAGCGTGTTTGTCAACGATGACATCAACGCCGCCGTGGCAGAGCGGCTGTACGCACACGGCGTCCGGCTGATTGCCCTGCGCTGTGCCGGCTATAATAACGTTGATCTGAAACAGACGTACGGTAAAATCCACGTGGTACGGGTGCCGGCGTATTCACCCTACGCGGTCGCCGAACATGCCATGGCGCTGTTGCTTTGTTCGATCCGCCGGATCCATAAGGCATATATCCGCACCAAAGATTTCAATTTCAGTCTGAACGGTATGACCGGATTCGATCTGCACGGCAAAACGGTCGGCGTGGTCGGTACCGGAAAGATCGGACGTGTTTTTATCGACATCTGCAAGGGCTTCGGCATGAACGTGCTGGCGTACGATAAATATCCTGCCGAACTGGACGGTATCCGTTACGTTGAACCGCAGGAACTTTTTAAGAAAAGCGACATTATTTCACTGCACTGTCCGCTGAATGAGGAAACCTATCATTTTATTGACCGGGAAAGCATCCGCACCATGAAAAAGGGGGTGGTGATCATAAACACCTCCCGTGGGGCGCTGATCGATTCGGAAGATCTGCTGGAAGCCATAAAAGACCGGCAGGTCGGCGCGGCGTGTCTGGACGTATACGAGGAAGAATCCGACCTGTTTTTTGAGGATTTTTCCGGTCACATCGTCAATGACGATACGCTGGCGCGGCTGATCACCATGCCGAACGTGATCGTTACTTCCCATCAGGCGTTCCTGACCGGGGAAGCACTCGGAAACATTGCCGAAACCACCGTCGAGAATATTGTCGATTATTTTGAAAATGACCGCTGTGAAAACGAGATCTGTTACCGTTGCGGGAACGAAGGGGTCTGCCGCAAACACCGCGCGCGGAAATGTTTTTAAGGTTTATTCACTTTTTGTTATTGAACGGTTCAAACGAGCGTGATATAATAATTAAAAGTCCGAATAAAGAGGAGTGCGGAATATGAATAAGAAATCTGCCGCGGTACTGGTCGGTACGGGACTGGCGGCTGCTGTCGGGACCGCTTATGTCGCGGTTCGTAAAATTCTGAATAAAACACTGGTACGGGAAGCGCTGGACCGTGAAGAACCCAAGGTCATGGTCAAACTGAAATCCAAAATTTCCGCGTCTGTTCCGGACGAGGAACTTCTGCGTTCCGCGGCGGAATGGCAGGACAATATGGAACGCAGCGCGCATGAAGTGGTGGAAATGAACAGCTTTGACGGTACGCGGCTGGTGGGACACTGGTTTGAAAATCCGGACGCGAAACGGGTGCTGATCGCCATGCACGGCTGGCGTTCCGGCTGGTCACGCGATTTTTGCAAGATCGCCGATTTCTGGCGTGAAAACGGATGTTCTGTTTTGTATCCCGAACAGCGCGGTCAGGGCGACAGCGAGGGCGAATATATGGGATTCGGTCTGGTGGAACGCTATGACTGCCTGGAATGGATCCGTTGGCTGAACGAACATAAACCGACCGACCTGCCGGTATATCTGGTCGGTGTTTCCATGGGGGCTACCACGGTGTTGATGACCTCCGGCTTTGAGGAACTGCCCGAAAACGTACACGGCATCATTGCCGATTGCGGGTTTACTTCTCCGCAGGCGATCTGGAAACACGTTGCGGAAAATAATCTGAAATTCCCGTACGAGCGGAACAAGAAAACGATCGACGCCATGTGTATGGAACGGATCGCCATGACGGGCGATGCCTATTCCACCCTGGAAGCCATGCGCACCGTGAAGGTACCGGTGCTGTTCATTCACGGCTCCGACGATCATTTTGTTCCCTGCTGGATGAGCGAGGCCAACTTCGAGACCTGCGTCGCACCTAAGAAAATACTGATCGTCGAGGGTGCCGATCACGGACTCAGCTATCTGGTGGATAAAGAAACTTATGAAAAAACCGTACTGGAATTTTTTCGGGAATATGATGAATGAAAAATATCCCGCCGGATTTTCTTCCGGCGGGATATTAATGTATGAATTGACAGTTCTTCCGAACCTGTGTTATAATCAAAAAAGATTGGTTTAGGGGAAATGTGGGATGTTTGAAAAACAGAAAAAGATGTTTAATAATACAGTGATTGGGAAAAAAGTGTTATATTTCAGAAGAAAGAGAACCTTGCGAAAAAAGTATCCGCCAACCGATTCGGTACAGTATGATTATAACGATATGATCCGGGAAAAGGAATCGCGGGGTCTTTCGTTTGAGGAGTATGTGCTTTTTGGTTTTAACGGTAAAAGTCAAAATGAGCGCAAACTGTTTGTTACAGACGCGGAGCGAAAATATTTCGTACGGCGTATGAACAATCCGAAGAACAAAAAGATATTCGATAACAAAAAACTGACCTATGAATATTTTAAGGAATATTATAAACGCGATTTGATTCTTTGCGACTGTGAAGAGGATCGCCCAAAATTTGAGGAATTTGTAAAAAGGCATCCGGTATTCATTCGCAAAAGACTTGCCGGTTCTTTTGGGGACGGTGTGCGTATAATCGACTCGAACTTAAAAGAAAATCTTTTTGACGATTTGATTTCGGAAGATGAAAAGCATCATCGATTTTTGGCGGAAGAAATGATTGTGCAAAGCAGGGAAATGGCCGAATTGAATGAATCATCTGTTAATACGGTTCGTATGACAACGATCCTTCTGTCGGATCGGGTGGTCGTATATCATCCGCTGTTCCGGGTGGGACGACAGGGCTCGCCTGTCGATAATGCCGGTGCCGGCGGATTATTGGGTCAGGTGGATTTGGAAACGGGAACGGTTGTTTCTGTGCTTGATAAGCAGGGAAATACGTATGTAAATCATCCGGATAACGGGAAGCCGATCGTCGGTTTCCAAATTCCCCGTTGGAAGGAAGCGGTCGATTTCGCCAAAGAATTGGCGCTGGTGATTCCGGATAATCACTATTCCGGGTGGGACATTGCTTTGACTGATGACGGTTGGGTGATGGTTGAAGGAAATGCCGCCGGGCAGTTTGGCTGGCAGTACACCGAAAAGGAAGGCTGCCGTCCCGATTTTGAAAACTTCCTGACCGAATTGGGTATTGCGTTTGAA
>JAZRWX010000168.1:0-3916 GCA_045599905.1 Acutalibacteraceae bacterium | reverse complement strand
ACTTCGCAAACCGCCTGATTCGTGCCGGTTTGAGCGGAAAGTTCCACCGACATATCGACAAGTTCCGAAACGTTCGCGCCCGAAAGAGTCGTCCCGTTGATCACACCGGGCAGGTAGACCCACAAAACGGTCTTCCCGTCCGTTTTCAGTTGTTCCGCGATCGCTTCACGCTGTTCATCGGACAGTTCAAACGGTGACAGCACGATATTGTGTTTATAATCCCGTACAAGACCTTTGCAAAGGTCTTCGACCGTATAAACGTCATAATCGGTACCCATTTGCGAAAGGGCCTTGCGCTGTTCGGCATAAAGAGTCTGCAAAACAGCCGACGTTCTTTTCGGCTGTCCGCTGATCTGATCGTCACAAACATAGTTGTAAGCGGACTCACCGACAAAAACGGCAACCTGCGCATTGGAAGCAATATCGGTTTCAAGCGCACCCGCATAGGCCTCACGAATATCGGCGATCCGGCGGATCAGCGTCTGATCGGAAAACCAGCCGCCCGACATATCGTAATACCACATACCGTTACCCTTGACAAAATTCTTGACGCTGTCACGGGTGATCTGCTGAACGGACTCGTTCAGCGTTCCGCATAACCCGACCGGATTATCCCGTTCGGCGGCACCGAATATTTCCCCGTAAATAGTACGGTTATCCTGTTCGAGCATATACAGTTTTCCGTGGGCGGCCACACTTGCTTCGGCGGCCATATAACCGGTATCGTAGCCCGGCAGGCGCTCGGAATAATTTACCGGAGATGCCACAAAATCAATTGCCGGACTTTCCAATACCTGCGCGCAGGTGGTATGTGCCGAACCGATGGCATCCGCCGAGCCGAAGTTCCACAAATAGCCGTAATAAGCGCCCACCAACAGATCCGGAGAAACCGATTTGACCGTTTCGGCATAAGACAGCAGGCAATCGGTCGTCATTTGCGAAAGGTACTGATTGAAATCAATGACGTTTCGGGCGTTCGCGGGGTCTGACAATACGCCGGAAGGCACCCGTTCGGCAACACCCGGTAAATCCGCCGTTGAAAGCGTGACGGCGGAATTGTTCCACGCCGCTTTCAATGCGCTGTCGGTACCGTATTTTTCACTTAAATAGTTTCTGAAACCGGTCACCGCCGGATCGGAATAGTCCACCGCGGCGCCGTTATCAATGCCGTCCAGCATCCATTCAAAGGTCCGTCCGGCCACCAGCCGTACCCCGACGATCCGATGCTTATACGGTGCGCTTTCAAGGCGGTCGACCACCAGTTCAAGCGCTTTTTCGGCCTGATCCCGATAAATCTGCGAAGCGAACGAAACCACGCCGACCGAGTTGCCGGAACTATCGCGCATCAGTTCTCCCGGATGAGATTCTTTCCACCAGCCGGGGGCATCCATACCGACGGTGACAAGCAGCATCGCGTCCGGGTTGAGGTCTAATATCCGGCAGATCTGATAATCCAACAGTTCCGTATTGATAACAGGCGTGCCGTCGGCATTGTTCCCCGTCCAGATTTCCATGCCGTCACTGCCGTCAAAAAGGCAATTATAACTGCCGTACAACGCCATGCCGCTGTTTTTGATCATCGACATCTTGTTGTGATCGTAATAGGTTTTATAATGCGGCGCCAGATACATCATCGGCACAACGGACATGTTGTTGATTTTCAGCCGGACGGCTCCGTTTTGCTTTGCGACCGCCGCCGCAGGGGCCGGTCTGTTGCAGGGGGTGACCGTCAAAGCGGCAATATCATTCTCGCTTCTGTTCATTAAGTACAGGTCACTTTTCGGAACGCGCAGGGAATACGAACCCTGCAAATAATCCGGAACAGTACCCGTAAAATAGGCAGTGCCGGACGAAGTTCCGGTAAAACGGCAGTCAAGCGGTATGGTTGCGACACAGTACTGACCTTTATACAGTTTTGCCGCCAGCACGGACGGCTTGGCGGAACCGTTCTGCGACGAACTGTAAGAAACCGAGAATGAAAGTTCATTACCCGCCGTGACCGCAACGGTCGGCGCGGAATAAAGGCGGAAAGAGAATACCGCATCGGAATTATAATAGGAAGAAACCGCCCCGACATTTCCGTACGGCGGGATCCCGAGTTTTTTGGCTTTGATCCACCCGGTATCGTCGTAGGTGCTTTTGTACCAGTCCGACGGCACTTCGGCAAACGAGCCGTAATCGTTTTCATGGCTTTGCGTACAGTTCAGCCGTGAAGTCAGCGTTTCCTCCGTTACGCCGGAAGCGATGTGCCTGACCGTGCCGTCAGAATAACGAACGTCACCCTCAAACAGCAGACCGGCTACGCTGTTGCAATTCAGCACCCGGAACGCGATCACGTTATCGCCCTGATGCAGATAAGAGGCGATATTATTGGTCATGCGAACCGTACGTTTGCCGTCTTCCGTATAGGTCGAAGACCCCGTGGTTGGAACGGTCACGTTCGTACCGTTAACATAAAGTCTTGAAAGGTTATCATCCGCCGCCAGGCACAGTTTTGCCGATGAGATCGTTCCGGCATGATCCAGATAAATATGCGTGCGGAAGTAACGGTATTGCCAGAAGGCCTCTTCGGCGGCGTTTTCCGGATACCACAGCCAGTTTGCCGTCCAGCCCGATTCTTCGGACGGCGTGGACGTTTCATAAACGATATAATTCGAAAACGTATACCGTCCCGTGCCGGAAAATTCAAGGACGGTTATAACGGCATCCGCACAGACATAAGGAACAGAAAGTGTTTCGGTCGTCTGCGCGGCGGCGAAACTTACGGTTTTGGTGTCGACCGCTTCCCCTTGCGCGTCGTAACCCGTTACGGTCAATTGTCCCGGTGCAGTGGCGGTATAATTCAAATTGATTTCGTACTGATAATGCGGCACCAATGCCGTTGTTTCGTGCAGAAGGGTATCATTATCCGAAACCCAGACGATCGAACGGTCGGCGGCGGAAAGTTCACCGGTCGCCGTCCATCCTTCGACCCTGCCGGTTTCGGTAACAGCGTGAAAATCGCAGAAATCCACCTGCTTTTCATAATCATTTTCAGTTGGCACACAAAACAGATCATCTACATACGCCGCCGTTTTTCCGGCTGTAAAGACGATACGGAAAGATGCCTTTTGAGCACCCAGCGGCATTTTTGCCGTGGTGGAAACCGCGTGCCAATCGTGGAAAGAAATATCATGTGAAAGCAGTTTGGTATTCCCGGTCAAGGTGCCGATCTGTGTTCCGTTCTGATCATAGACCAGCAGGTCGATACGCAAAGACGCGGTACTTTCCGCGCTTTTGTACCACCCGCCCCAGGAAAACGCCGTGTTTTCCGAAACGTCAAAGGTCGCCGCGCTTTCAAGATACGTCAGCGGTTCCAGATTGTCTTTCCCGAAATACAAACTTTTCGCGCCGCTGTGGAAATAGTTGTCGTCATTTCGCACGGACGGCGGCAGTTCCGAAATGCCGCGCTCGTTTTCCGGCTGACGTGCCGTCCAGCCAAGCGGATAGGAAATGTTATTTTCGGCAACGGAATATTCAAAGTCAAAATTGCTTTGATCACCGATCACGGACGGTGTATGCCGTGTAACAAACGCGTCATCGGCATAAATGCGGGAAGTTCCCGACACATAAGTTTCGGTATCGGTCAGTACAACGGATAAGACCACTTTGGATATACCGTTCGGAATATATACCGTTCCGGCCAGCAGCGTATAGTCGCCTATCGTGCCGTATACCGTTTCGGAAAAATCATAATACAACGAACTGCCGGACGAATTCAGTTCGGAAAGCATGATATATGAACGGCAGTTTTGGGCATTTTCCGTTTTGACGTATGCCCCGTAGGAATACATACATCCGGCAGTCACCGAAACCGCATCGGCCGACAGAATTACATACCCCGAACTGCTTTTGGAGAGGAGCGCCGCGCGAGTAC
>JAZRWX010000167.1:0-4352 GCA_045599905.1 Acutalibacteraceae bacterium | reverse complement strand
GGATTTTGAAAAGATCCGGCGGGCGGTTTTGTCTTTACGGGGGTTGGTTTTTCAGATAGGTGAAATAACTTTCCAAAATCAGCGTCGCGGCGACCGCGTCCACGGCGGCTTTGCGCTTTTTGCCGTAGGTCCCGGCGGCATCCAGCGCCGTATAGGCGGCAACGGTGGTACAGCGTTCGTCCCACAGTACCGTTTCAATACCGCTTTTTTCACCGAGCTTTTGCGCCAGTTCGGTACACTCTTCGGCACGGAAGCCCGAACTGCCGTCCATATTCCGCGGCAGACCGACCACGATCCGTTCGGCGCCGTATTCTTTGGCGCAGGCACATAAGGTTTCGATCAGCCGTTCGGGATGATATTCGGTGATCACGGTTTTCGGAAAGGCAAAACCGTTTGCGGTATCGCCAGTGGCAATGCCGGTACGGACCTTTCCGGCGTCAACAGCCATAATGATCATTTTTCCGCCCTCCCGATAAACGCCGAAAGGCGGTTGCGCTTGGGCAGTAACGTTTCCGGCACGTGGGAAGTGTCGTTGCAGTACAGCACCGTCGGCGTATCGCTGTCATCAAACAGGATCTTGCTGACGGCGGTGTTCTCACTCCACGCGGTATCTTTCAGTTTGGTAATATCGTCATACAACAGCCGGCATATAAGACAGCGGATCAGACCGCCGTGCGTTGCCGCCGCGACGGTTTTGCCGGGGTTATCGTGAACGATCTGCAACAGGGCGTTCCAGCCGCGTTCGTAAGCGTGGCGCATACTTTCCCCGTTGGGCGCCGCGAAATCTTCGGGATGATGATCCCAGATTTCCGCCAGCACGGGGTCGTTCCCGAAACAGTCCGAAAAAGGTTTTCCGTCAAAATCACCGGCATCCAGTTCGGTCAGTCCGTCGATCGGCTCGACCGGAAGCCCCTTGTCTTCGGCGACCGCCAGCGCCGTTTTTTGCGCGCGGATCAGCGGACTGGCATAGACCCGTTCCAGCGGAATATCCCGAAAGCGGCTTTTTAAGCAGGATAACTGTTTCGCGCCCGTTTCGCTGATATCGCAATCGGTCAGCCCCTGAAACAGTCTTTTGGCATTTCCGGCGGCTTCGCAGTGCCGGATCAGATATAATGTAGTCATTTTTCCATTCTCCGTATCCGATAAGTTATATACAGTATACCACGGCCGGCGCGGTTTTCAAAGAAAATTATAGTTTGATGATGATCGGCATGATCCCGTTCGGTTCCAGATCAATAACGGCATAGGAATCGGCACCGTTCCGTGATTCTCCGCAGGATCCCGGATTCACACAGGTCACACCGTCTTCATATAATATACCGGCAACGTGCGTGTGACCGTACAGCGCTATTTTGCAGTTCCGGTCCGCCGCCGCGCGGATCAGCCGTTCGGTGCCGTACTTGACCCCGTAGGTATGACCGTGCGTAAAGAAAATACCGGTATCGTTCAGCCGTTCCATATCGGCGTACGACTCAAACGAGGCAAAATCGCAGTTGCCCGAAAAGGCATGAAAGAACCGATCGTGAAACAACGGTTTCAATTCTTCGAGGTCACGCAGAACGTCCCCCAAAAAGAAAACGTGTTTCGCGGTCGGTTGTGCTTCGATGGCACGCCTTGCCAAAGCAACGTGCCGGTGGGTGTCGGAAAGAATCATAATACGCATAACGTCCCTCATATCCTGCCGGAATATTTCATAGAATTATTATAGCTGAAACAAGGGGAGATTGCAATGGAAAATCCGTCGGTTAATCCGAAAAAATTGGGTGACGCGCTGTCCCGCGCCGCCAACGGGAAATTTGACCGGGAAAGTATTCGCGCCGCGCAAAACGGGGATCCGTCGGCGCTTTTGTCGGCGCTGGATCAAAAAGACCGCCAAAAGATCAACCGTCTTCTGAATGATGAAAAAGCGTTGAAAAAACTGCTTTCGGATGAACAGACCCGTAAACTGCTTCGGGAACTGTCGGGTAACGGTCATGGATGATTTCAACGCGAAACTGACCGAAATCCTGAATGATCCGAAAAGCATGGAAAAGGTGCGGCAGATGGCGGAAAACCTGCTGGGCGACGGGGAAGAGGAACGCTCTGCGGATCTGCCCGATCCGGAGGAATTGAATTCGGTCATGTCGCTGCTTACCCGGTTCAAGTCCTGCGGAAATGACGCCCGCACCGGTCTGCTGATCGCGCTGAAACCGCATTTGGGTGCCGAGCGGCAGGCAAAGGTCGATACGGCGATCAAATTGTTAAAGCTGATCGAACTGCTGCCGTATCTGAAAGAAAGCGGATTGCTGAATCTGTAAAGGGGAGAAACAGTATGGCATCGGATAACGCTGAATTTTTGCGTGAACAACAGCGCGCGGTGGAACGTATGCGGGAAATGCATCAGAAAAGCGGCGTTTATCCGCTGCCGCGCCAACCTGCCGCGAAAGCCCCCGAAAATCCGCAGCCGACGGGCAGATCGGGCGGTTTGATCCCACCGCTGCCCGAGCGGCTGAAAAAGGATCCCGACATGGCGCTGATCGGCGGATTATTGCTTCTTTTGTGGAGTGAAAACGCGGATCGGAAACTGCTGCTGGCGCTGCTGTATATCCTGCTGTAAAAATATGCAGAATTTGTCGAAAATGCAATTTTTACTCTTGAAAAAACGCATTATGTAAACTCGGACAACCCTGCGGTTATTCCACTTATCCACCGAGAAATCCACAAAGTCAGGGCGTAAAAAATTGGATTTTGCGTGATTTTTCACTCCAAACGGTGGATAACACTGTTGAAAAGTGGAATAAATTTTCGCTTGTTTGTAAAATGAATATAAAATTATGTTAAACGAAAATCCCGGAAAGAAATCCGTTTTATATTTGTTGATTTTGTCTATTGACGAGCAAAAAAGGAACGCAAAAATAAAAAAAGATGGAAATCAAACGCAAAATCGTGTATAATAAAAAACAACGGAAAACAAAAGTAAGATTTAGGTGCTGTATGTCTGAATTTTTGAATGATAAAGATTACAATGAATATTTTCGGAAAGTGGAACGTGAACTGAAAGATCCGCCGCCTCCGCGCGAAAAACGGCCGCGTTTGTCTGCGGCTGAACGGAAAAAGCGGCAGATCCGGTTGTGGTGTGTAATCGGCGCCGCGCTGCTGGTCATTGCCGCCGTGCTTGCCGGTATCGTTTTCGGCGTGATCGCGCTGGTGCGATCACTGTCGGAAAAGGACACGCCGTCGGCCGGGGTTCAGCAGGTCGCGCAGGACGTTCCGGAGCCGGCCGCCGAAACCGCCGCGCCGGTTCAGGCGTTATGGGAACGGACGGATCAAACCGTAAAGTTTGACGGAAAATTCAAGTGCAAAAACGGTATCGTCATTGATCTGACGACCCGTCAGATCGTTGCCGCCCGTCGGGAGAATCAGCGTGTTTCCCCGGCGTCTACGACCAAGGTGATGACCGCTTTGGTGGCGACCGAACTGATCACGGATTATAACGATACCTTTACCA
This sequence comes from Acutalibacteraceae bacterium, assembly GCA_045599905.1. Taxonomy (GTDB): domain Bacteria; phylum Bacillota; class Clostridia; order Oscillospirales; family Acutalibacteraceae; genus UBA737. The sequence continues at coordinate 865 of JAZRWX010000167.1, read as the reverse complement.
TGACCCAGAAAATTGCTGACGATACCTATATGGCGCAGGCAACCAACGCCGGATTTGCCGTGGGCGAAAAGGTGACCATGACCGATCTCCTGTACGGTTGTATTCTGCCGTCGGGCGCGGATGCGACCATTGCGCTGACCGAAGCACTGTGCGGTTCGGAACAGGCGTTTGTTCAGAAAATGAACGAAAAGGCGGCGGCACTGGGTCTGGAAAATACCCATTTCACCAACGCCTGCGGTTTGTATGATAAGGATCATTATTCCACCGTGGCGGATATGGCGGTGATCACCGAAGCGGCATTGCAGAATCCGCTGTTGAAAAAGATCATGTCCACGGTCGATTACACGACCGCCTCCACTAAAAAACATCCTGACGGGATCCCGCTGACCGGCACACTGTTCAGTTATATGTACGGCACCGAGCCGAAGGGCGCGACGATCCTTGCCGGTAAAACGGGATTTGTCAACGAATCGGGTTACTGCTTCACGACTTACGGGGAAACCGACGGCGGAAAGCCGTATCTTCTGGTGGTCTTCGGCGGCAGGGGAAGGTGGAAATCGGTTTTTGAACTGATCGATCTGTATTCCGCTTACGTAAAAGATTAAAAAGGCACGGAAAAGCGAAATTTCGTTTTTCCGTGTCTTTTTTGAAAAAAAGTAAAAAAGGTGTTGACAAACGCCGATAAATTTTATATAATAATCGGGCACAATTCAATAACGAGGTGTGGCTCAGTTTGGTAGAGCGCTGCGTTCGGGACGCAGAGGCCGCAGGTTCAAGTCCTGTCACCTCGACCAAAAATCGGCAAACCTCGATAGGGGTTTGCCGATTTTTATTGGTGCCTTAAGGCGCGGAAATAAACCCCCAG
>JAZRWX010000166.1:0-3961 GCA_045599905.1 Acutalibacteraceae bacterium | reverse complement strand
CAATTTTTCGGTTTTCATGGGTTTCTCCTCGAAATTATTGTTTTACGATAATCAGTATAGCACAAAAATTATCGTTTGTCAATAATTTTTTAATAAATTATGATAAAATAGAACAAAAAAACGAATACCGTCCGACAGAAGACGGTATTCGTTTTTTTGTTCATGCCGGATTTTTTGTCAAAAGAAGAAATGATGCAAAATTAAATTCAGTCGATATGTAATGGGTATAACGAATTATCATTATTGCGCTTCTGCGATCTCCCGCGCGTATAAATACGTGCCGGCCGTCCATCCGAGCATGGGCGGCATTTCGTATTCATTTTCGACGTTGACGGTGCCGTCTTCTACGTTGTACTTTTCCCAAAGCGTGCCGGTGCGGGCAAAATTCCGTTCGACCGTTTCTATGTACTTTCGGGCAATGCGTTTGGCATCGTCCGTAAAACCGTAATTCAAAAGCCCTTTTATGGCCACGAAATGAAGCGGCGCCCAACCGTTTGGGGCATTCCACTGGTACCGCCCCGGAATACCGTTTTCGGCGCAGGTGTATAAGCCGTGTTCCGTTTCCAAAGCCGCCAACAGCTTTTGACGGCTTTTTCGGGCCTCTTCTTCCGTGGCAAGACCGACAAACAGCGGATAAAATGATGCCGCCGAGCATACGGGACTGAATTTGCTTTTCTTGAAATTATAATCGGTAAAAATGCCCTCTGTTTCGTTCCACAGCAACTTTTGGATGCGTTGCTTACGCAAGGCGGCTTTTTCTTCCCATTCGGTACGATCAAGTCCCAGTTCCGAACGGAAAAAGGCGATGTTCTTTTCCATTGCGTACAAAAGACTGTTTAAGTCCACTTGTATGTAATGGAACGCTTCAAATTCCCAGCGGGGCGTAAAGTCCCAGCCGCTTTCGGCGGTGGCGTTGAAATGCTCGATCTGTAACGCCGCCGTTTCGATCGGTGCTTTGAAACCGAGCCGTTCTTCCAGCGCCTGCTCCGATCCTTCCCAACCGGGGGCTTCCGGATTGTAGCCGTAACGGTTCAATCCCGTTTCGGTTATGCGGCGTGTGTTCCAGAACGCATACTCTTTTTCAAGACCTTCTTCGGCCTTTTTCAGCCATTCTTTATCCGCACCGGCGGCATAAACGTCCCGTACCATTAAGGATAAAAACGGAGGTTGTGATGACCGCAGAAAATAGGTGCGGTTGCCGTTGGGCATATAGCCGTATTTGTTGATCAGATACAGCATATTATCTACGTTGCTGCGTGCCTGCGCCACATTGCCGCAGCGGATCATCCCGGCGTTGGTAAAGTAGGTGTCCCAGTAGTACATTTCCTGAAAGGCACCGTCGATGCACGGAACGGTATAGGGGTAGGGCAGACCGATCAAGGTGCCGTCATCCCGGGTGTGGGTGCGAACGCACTTGTCGAAATTTTCATAGATAAACTTTTCAAGTTTATTTTTTTCCATGATATCACCTCTTTATACATTATAACATATTTATTGAAATATTGCCATACGGCGACATGAAATGATCCTGACAAATCAAGAAATAATATTCGTTCTAATATGCCGCAGGCATATTTCATTCGTTTCGGCAGAAACGAATCTCATTCTCTCGCTTGACCACAAAACAAAAAGCACCAACCTTTCGGTGGTGCTTTCCTGTTTTGTATAAAACTACCCAAATGATACCGATTTAAGGTAAAAAACGTAAAATGGTACCGTTTTATTCGCCCCTTTTGCCGTAGCCCGACTTTAAGGAGCAAGCCTTTTGTTACGAAAATTTCATGAGTTATCCGAACTTCGCCTGTCGATCATATCACTGTGCCAAACTCAATAATACTTTTTTGAGGAATACGGTATCATCGGCATTTACCTCGCCGTCACCGTTGACGTCGGGCGTGGTGTCGGGGGTTTCGGCACCCGACAGTATTTTTTCGAGCCGTACCAGATCGCGGATATCGACCGTACCGTCGTTGTTCACGTCCCCGGTGGAATCGAGGGGGTGCGGTGTTATTTCAAACACCCAACTGTCGCTTTTAATGTCCCCGGCGGAAGCCGCATAATTTGTGCCTTCCTCAACCGATATAACCACTCTGTATTTGCCGATTTCGGTGGGGGCATTGGTGGTGGCACTGTCCCAACTACTGCCGTTTTTCTTTTGGAATTTCACCGTGAATTTGCCCATACCCTCTTTTTCGGTATAAACGCTTGCATACTTCGCCTGACCGTCATACACGCAGTTTGCGGGCGGGACAAAGTTGAAATCGTCTGCCGTGGGTGTGGCAAGAGGCTCGTCGCCGGTTCTCGGAATCATACCGCCGCCGTTTTCTTCGGGGGTGGAAAGCCATTCGTCAAGGTCATCTGTGTCGCCTATGTGGGTCACACAGAGAGCATCCTCGTAAAAATATCCGTCCTGTGTGTTTTCGTAATACGCCTTATGCCCATTATTCGTGTAGGTGGGCTCGGTTTCGTCGTACGCAAGTACCGCATAGATATCCATGCTTTCGGTACCGAAGGGAACAAGGTCGTATTCTCCTACAAGATTACCGTCGGAATACATATAGTTGACAAGCCCCACGCCCGTGCCGTATCTGTTTTCAACTGCTTTTACAGCCAAAGCATCAACCTGTTCCATCAATTCTTCGTCTGCGTTGCACGGCTGGGTAAATGCCGGATCGCCCCCGTGCGAAATGTAAAAACTGATATTTGCCCTTGCAAAGGTTCCGCAGGTGTCGCAGAAGCCGTCCTGATCGTTGTCGGCGTGTTTGCCGTCGCCCTCGCCGATTTTGCCGGCACCCGCAAGCCATTCGTCAATGTCCTCAATAAGGCTGTCCGGCTCAAGCATTTCGGAGGTATAGTATTTGCCGTTTACACGGTTTTTGAAATAATTTTTGTGTCCCGCAACACAGGAGGCCTCGGTTTCGGGGAACGGCTCAATATTGATGTAAGTGACCGTATAATCATTGTTTACATACACACCGTCGGCAAATGTCACAGTGACATTATCCGAATCCACGCCCGCACCGATATTTTTACCGCCGCCATTACTGACAGCACTTATTGCGCCGCCGTTTATAACAACGCCTTTGCAGGTGGGGGTGTATTTACCTTCTTTTTTGTTGCCGCTGCCGATACCCGCGCCTAAATCACCCGATATAACGAAAACCTTTCCGCCGTTTACGGTGATTGTTCCGCACTCACTGTCTGCACCGCCGCCGATACCCGCGGCATTCAGTCCGCCATGCACTATAAATTCGCCGCCGTTGATCGTGATATTACCGCATTTGCCCTGATTTGTAGAGCCGATGCCCGCATTGCCCGAATACGCCTTTGTAACTACAACCTTGCCCATTTGGTCATAATCCTCGGTTTGCGCATAGAAGTTCAGACCGGCGCCGTTTATCGCCGCAATGCCGTTTTTCACTGTAAATACCGCATCGTTTGCAAGAATGATATGCGCGTTGCCCGAAACAGTAATCGCAGCGTCGATTTCAACCTCGCCCGAAAGGAAATACCATCCGCTTGTAAGCGTTCTTGTATCCGTCGTGATTTCTTGGGCTGTTTCCGGGATATCTTCCTCCGTGGAAACGACCTGTTTTTTGTCGCTGTCCCAGCTGCGGGCGATATATTTGCCCGCGCCGTCGCGAACATTCTCCGCCGCGGCAGTAATTGCCGAAAGCGGAACCATGCCCGCGATCATAAAGACCGCAAGAACAATGCTGATGATTCGTTTTTTCATGATCTTTCCTCCGTTTTTTTATGCGAATTAAATAATTATACAAAATCAGTATAGCATACTTTTTTGACTTTTACAATGTTTTCATTGCTTTCCGATTCTTCGGGGTGTATGTGTTACAATGATGTGTGACAAAGAATAAAAAAAGGATAGCGAATAGAGCGAACCTGTGTTAAGGTAGAGTTGTCGAGACAAAACCGAAAGGCAGGTCACCCTATTCGCTATGAA
>JAZRWX010000165.1:0-2898 GCA_045599905.1 Acutalibacteraceae bacterium | reverse complement strand
TGATGCCGGCAATGGCACAGAAACGTCACGTCATCGTGGAAGAACGCGAACGGAAACTTCGTGAATTTGCTGAAAACTGCCCGTTCAACACGGTGGAAAACAATGGTGCGAAAATCGGCATCATCACTTCCGGCGCGACCTATATGTACGCCAAAGAAGCTCTTGGCGACAAGGCAAATTACCTGAAACTCGGTTTGGTCTATCCGCTGCCCGAAAAACTAATCCGCGATTTTGCCGAATCGGTCGATGATCTGTGGTGTGTCGAAGAACTGGACCCGGTATTTGAACAACATATCCGCTCCCTCGGTGTCAACATAAAAGGAAAAGAATACTTCACGCTGCTGGGCGAATACTCGCAGAACATGATCAAAAAAGTGATCCTCGGTAAAGAAACCGCCTCGGCGGAAATCGAATCTATTCCGGTTCGTCCGCCCGTTCTGTGCCCGGGATGTCCGCACCGCGGAACATTTTATGTTCTGAAAAAATTAGGATTGACCGTTTCAGGCGATATCGGATGCTATACGCTGGGCGCCGCCGCACCGCTTTCCACGCTGGACAGCACCATCTGTATGGGGGCTTCGGTCAGTGCGGCACACGGCATGGCAAAAGCTCGCGGTGCCGAATTCAACAAAAAGTTGGTTTCGGTCATCGGTGACTCGACCTTTATTCATTCCGGCATCACCGGAATGATCGATATTGTTTATAACAAAGGAAACAATACGGTCATTATTCTCGATAACTCCATTACCGGTATGACCGGTCATCAGGACAATCCCGCAACCGGAAAAACCATTCGCGGCGAAGCGACCCGTCAGCTGGATCTTGAAGCGTTATGCCACGCGATCGGTGTGGACCGTGTCCGTGTGGAAGATCCGTTTGATCTGAAAGCTTTTGAAGAAGCGGTCAAGGAAGAAATTGAAGCCGAAGAACCTTCGGTCATCATTGCACAACGTCCCTGCGCCCTCTTGAAAACCGTAAAATATTCCGGTCACTGTAAAGTGGATACCGAAAAATGCCGCAGTTGTAAGATGTGCATGAAGATCGGCTGTCCCGCCATTTCATTCAAAGATGGCAAGGCCGTCATTGATCCGACCCAGTGTAACGGCTGCGGTCTTTGCACCGGCATCTGCCCCTTTGGTGCAATCGGCAAGGAGGATTAAACCATGACAAAAAGTATTATGATCGTCGGTGTCGGCGGACAGGGCACCCTGTTGGCCAGCCGCATATTAGGAAATACCCTGATTGCCCAGGGGTTTGATGTAAAAGTTTCGGAAGTGCATGGCATGAGCCAGCGCGGCGGCAGTGTTGTCACTTATGTCCGCTATGGTGAAAAAGTCAGTTCCCCGATCGTCGATAAAGCGCAGGCGGATTTAATTCTTGCTTTCGAGCGGTTAGAAGCCCTGCGTGCACTGCCTTTCCTCAAACAAAACGGAAAAATGATCGTCAACGATCGCGCGATCGACCCGATGCCGGTAATCACCGGTGCCGCGGAATATCCGAGCGACATTATTGAGACCCTGAAAAAACAAGCCGACGTTGTAGCGCTGGACGCACTGAAATATGCCACCGAAGCCGGTAGCAGCAAAGCTGTCAACGTTGTCCTGATCGGCGTGTTGGCAAAAAGCACGGATATTCCGTATGAAGCATGGATCGAAACATTGAAAACCACTGTTCCCGCTAAATTTTTGGAAATCAATATAAAAGCTTTTGATCTTGGCTATAATCTGTAAAGAAGGTATTTTCATGAAAAAAGTACTGCAATTCTTATTAAAACTTTTCATTTATCTGATTGGTCTGACCGTTATCGCCTTGGGGATCAATGTTTCAAAACTGTCTGCTTTGGGTATTGCTCCGGTCAGTTCCACCCCGGGCGTCCTTGCCAAACAGTTCCCCGAATTTTCATTGGGTAATATGGTCATCATCGTTTATGTGATTTTGGTCATTTTACAGATCATCGTACTGCGCAAACAGTTCAAATGGAAAAACATCTTAGGCATTCCGGTGGCTTTGATCTTCGGATTGATCGTCGATTTTGTCGGCACCGCGCCTTACAAAATGAAACTCGGCGTTATTGATCTCGGCATCAAGCACGAATTCAACGGTTTACTGATCAATTTTCCCCACCCCGCCAATTTGATCATGCAGTTTGCATATTTGCTTGCCAGCATTGCGCTCATCGGAATCGGCGTGTTCATCTATCTGCGCCCGAATCTTGTCCCGATGCCTGCCGAAGGTCTTGCCGGTGCCATATCCACCGTAAGCGGTAAGGCGTTCGGAAACTGCAAAACATTCGTCGATGTCGGTTTGATCCTGATCGCCACTGTCCTGCAAATTATCTTTTTCGGCTTTGGCTCTCTTTGGATCGGAAAAGGCGTTGTCGGTATCGGCACCATTTTAGCGGCGGTTTGCGTAGGACAGGTCGTTAAGTTCTTAAACAAACAGTTCCCGAAAAAAGCGAATAATTAATCCAGAGGTAATAGAATAAAATGTCCTATTGGAATCAAGAAACTGAAACCCTTTCCAGGGAAAATATCAAGAAATTGCAAAGCGAACGCTTGTTATGGCAGGTAAAACGGATGTATGAAAACGTGGAATGTTTCCGTAACCGTATGGATGAGATCGGTCTGAAACCCGACGATATTCACGGGGTGGAAGATCTTTCCAAACTTCCGTTTTCCTATAAAAAAGATCTGCGTGATTATTATCCGTACGGTCTGTTTGCCGTACCGCTGAAAGAAATCAAACGCATTCACGCCTCTTCCGGAACGACCGGAAAGCGCATTGTCGTGGGCTATACCCAAAACGATCTGGATTTGTGGGCGGACTGCTTTGCAAGAATGCTGACCGGAATCGGTCTTTCCGATGAAGACGTCATTCAGATTTCGTTCGGATACGGTC
>JAZRWX010000164.1:0-1510 GCA_045599905.1 Acutalibacteraceae bacterium | reverse complement strand
TCGGCATCATGCGCTCGTCGGCGTTATCCTGCCGCAGTAAAAGCCGGTATTCGCTGCGCGAGGTCATCATGCGGTAGGGGTCCGAACAACCTTTGGTAACAAGATCGTCGATCAGTGTGCCGATATAGGAGGACACGCGTGAAAGCACCAGCGGTTTGCGCCCCAGTACACGGTGCGCGGCGTTGATGCCGGCGATCAGCCCCTGCGCGGCGGATTCTTCATATCCGGAAGAACCGTTGAACTGTCCCGCGCCGTACAGACCGGGATATTCTTTCAATTCCAGCGTGGCGGAAAGTGCCAGCGGATCAACACAATCGTATTCAATGGCATAAGCGTTGCGCATGACCTTGACGTTTTCAAGACCCGGAATGGTATGATAAAAGCGGATCTGCACCTCTTCCGGCAGGGAGGAGGACATCCCCTGTAAGTACATTTCCTCGGTGTTTTCGCCGCAGGGTTCAATGAATAACTGATGCCGTTTCTTGTCGGCAAAACGGACGACCTTATCCTCAATACTGGGGCAGTAACGGGGGCCGACCCCCTGGATCACCCCGGCGTAAAGGGGAGAACGGTGCAGGTTTTCCAAAATGACCGCCTTGGTATCGTCATTGGTGTAGGAAATATGGCAGACTACCTTGTTTTCGGGCGGCTCTTCGGTACTGTAACTGAACGGAACGGTTTCGTCGTCGCCCGGCTGTACCTCTAAATTCGTAAAATCAATACTGTCTTTGGCGACACGTGCCGGTGTTCCGGTTTTGAAACGGCGCAGCGGCAGACCCAGTTTTTTCAACGCGCCTGCCAGTTCGGTGGCGGGGAAATTGCCGTCCGGTCCGCTTTCATAGTTAACTTCGCCGATATAGACCCGTCCGCCTAAAAACGTTCCCGTCGCGAGGATCACGCATTGACAAATGAACTCCGCACCCAGTTTGGTGACGCAGTGCCAGCCGTCCTCTTCCCGGAAAAGATCCACGATTTCCGCCTGCTTGACGTCTAAATTTTCCTGCAATTCCACCGCGTGTTTCATGTAACCGCTGTAAGCGCGGCGGTCGATCTGTGCGCGCAGGGAATAGACCGCGGGACCTTTTCCGCGGTTCAGCATCCGGCTTTGCAGGGTGGTTCGGTCGGCGGCTTTTCCCATTTCACCGCCCAGCGCGTCCAGTTCACGCACAAGATGTCCTTTGCCTGTACCGCCGATTGCGGGATTGCACGGCATCATTGCCAATGAATCCAGATTCAGTGTTACCAGCAGTGTTTTAAGACCCGTTCGCGACAGCGCAAGCGCGGCTTCACAGCCGGCATGACCCGCGCCAACGACAACGATATCAAAATACTCCAAAACAGTTCACCACTTTATCAAAACGTATATATGCATTATAGCGCATTCCGGGCTGACGAAAAAGATTTGCGCACATTTTTCCTGTGAAGAATTCGTAACGAGGAGGGAAACATGCCGGCGAAAAGGCAGCGCGGTCACACAGTGTTAATTGTCGGTCCGCGGTTTGACTTTTTC
>JAZRWX010000163.1:0-2045 GCA_045599905.1 Acutalibacteraceae bacterium | reverse complement strand
CGATGAGCTGCTGGTAGGAGAAGGTATAGGCGAGCGCCGCCGCGAAGTTCTCGAGATCGCCGGATGCCTTGCCCCTGATCGCATCGGCCTTGTCCTGCTCCAATGCGACTGCCTTTTCTTTCGCCGTCATTTCGGCATCGGTCCGGATCAAATGAATGGAGTTTATTGCTTTGTCACGGATTTTTTCAATATCTTCCGCACTTTTCGCCTGATTGATTTCCCCGGTAGCCGTTTTGATGATGTCCTTGATCTCCGTTACCCGTTCCGGCCGGTAATCCGTGTAATTTACGGCAGACGAAAGTTCCGATACCGCCGCCGATCTGGCGGATTTCAATTTACTGTAATGACCGAAAACAAGTCCGCCGGAAATAATAATGATTACAGCAATGATCGAAATAATGATTCTCTTTTTACCCATGGTTTCCCCTTAAATATTGAACTTCAAAATTTTCTTAATCCTGGAATACGTGATAATCCGTATATTTCCACGTGCCGGATTTACCGTACCAGATATGATAGCCGTTTCTGCCGGTTTCGTTAGCAAAATCCGGATCGTATACCCGCCATTCCCCGTTCCGGTAGACCTGCGTCCAGGAGTGCGGATAGATGTGTGATATGGTACCCTCGATCTGGCGGACGTCGTATCCGATGAGTTTTGCCTGAATATAGAAGGTCGCCGCCATTACATAGCAGTTGCCGTGATTTTTTGTAAATCCCCTTATGGCGTACTTTTCGGACGACGTTGTTCGCCACGAATGCCCATAATACGAAAGGGCAGCAGCGTTTTTGAATGCCCGCCGCAGCGACCAGTTGGTGGCGTTCAATTTCTGAATGCCGTAATAATACGCTTTGCCGAGATAGCCGCACTTCGGGATTTTCAAATGCTTGACAGTCGTGTTTTTGGCCTGTTTACCGGTCGAAGGATAAAAATAATACGCACGGTATTTACCGTCAACGATCAGCGCCTGCCATTTTTTCGCAAGAACGCCCCTGCCAAGTGAATAATAGGTCGCGCCGTTGTAGTTAAAAAATCCTTTTAATTTTCTGGTACCGTATTTTGTATTGAAAAAATACAGTTTGCCATCGATTTTCGTGACACCCGACGCTACGTTGCCGTTCCCATAAGAATACCGCAGTTTACCGTCGTCGCAGGTGATCCAACCTTTTCGCGTATCGTTTTTTCCGTTTTGCTTGAAATAATATAATTTCCCGTTCCATTTTTGAATGCCGGTCTTGCGGATACCGGACGTATTGAAGAAATAATAGTAATCGCCGATTTTGCAGACACCCGTCGCCATGACGCCGGACGAACTAAAATAATACCGGTTTGCACCGATCGTCAGCCAGCCGGTCTGCATAACGCCGTCCGTATCGAAACGGTACTTTTTACCACTGATCGAATAAAACCCGGTCACACGAAAAAAATCGTCTCCGATATAATACTTTTTACCGTTTTCCGTCAGCCAGCCGGTTTGTAATACGCCCTGATTATCGGCATACATATAGTGACCGTCCAAATCAATCCAGCCGGTTTGCAGGACGCCGGCATCATCAAAATAATACCACTGACCGTCAACTTCCAGCAATCCTATGACCGCCGCGCCGTCCGCATAATAATAGATATTGCCGTCTGTTTCTACCCAACCGTTCAATACCTCGGGTTCCGTTTCAATTTCTTCTTGCGGCGAAATATCAGTGTTTTCGGTTTCAGCCGCAAAAACGACCGACGGTATCAAAAGCAACAGCAACACCGCACAAACAAGAATCTGTACAAACTTCTTTATCATCCGAGATTCCCCCTTATACCATACTTAAAGAATGTCGATATATTATATCACGAATTCTGTCGAATGTAAAGATAATATTTGCCATATTTCCCATAGTTTGTTCATGCTCCGTCCCGCGCGGAAAATCGTTTTTAATTTTACACAACAACAGCAAAAACCGTCTCACACACAGTAAGACGATTTTTTAATATGCTTTTATATTAGTTTTATGCTTATTTTCCAACGGTGATCACTGCCGAAAGCGGGGCGGTGCTGTCG
>JAZRWX010000162.1:0-1373 GCA_045599905.1 Acutalibacteraceae bacterium | reverse complement strand
AAGATGCCATCGAAACGGCATATAATGATGTTGACACATTGACAAAAAGTTTATACGGAACCGGTAGAAAAGAAAAATCTTTGGTGGAAAAGGTGTCGGATTTTTATAAAAAAGTCTCGACAGATCATCCTTCTTTTGATTTGAATGATGATGAATCTCTTGCCACAGTGGCAAAAGATTATCTGGAAGATATCAAGGGTATTTACGCCGGTGTCAGTACTGTTAAAAATAATATTCAAGCTGTAAAGAACGATCTCAGCGGTATATCCTCAACAATCAGCGACTTTGTCAGCCAACTTTCGGAAACCAAAACAGCGTTGGAAAATGCCACGCAGGCACAAAAAGAATCTACCGAATCTGTGCCCGACAAGGATAAAGGCGCTGTTGATAATACGGTAGATCCGACGGAAGCGATCCTGAATGCGTTGGAAGACGCGGTGAACGAAGCAAAAGATACTTTAACGGATGGACTTAAATCTTCTCTCAACACCGCACTGGATACGTTAAAGGAAAACATGATACAGGATCTCGGTATCAGTCAGGAGCGTTTCAGCAGTAATTACTTCAAACTGCCGCTTTCCGATACCGCAAAAGCAGATCTGAAAAATATCCTGTCAAAGGTACCGCAATCCTGGGAAGAAAAAAATCTGGACGCGATTAAAAACGAAATCAAAAATATGTTCATTCCAAAAGCATTGCAAAACGGCAATATCCTTGAACAATTGAAGAATACTTTTACAAATGCTTTGGCCACGGCAGAGGATCAGTTTGTTACGTCGCTGAAAGGTACTCTTGTCAAACTTGTATCGGGCTTGGCAAATGCGTTGGAAGCACTGTTCGATCTTGATATATTTTTTGATCCGAAACTTTGCGCAGTCGTCAATGTTGGCGCCGATAATAATCCGTATGTTGTGTTTTTACAGGCGGTTTCCACTTTTATTTCCGCTGCTAAAAGTTTTGTAGAGCCGGCGGATGACCTGGTAGACCGATTGGAAAAATGGTTTGAAGGATTAACAGGAATATTTGATGCAACCATGACGGCAGTCGACGCGACTAAAGCTTTGATTGATACAACTATCACGCAGGTCAAAACGCTGTTTGGTTATTTGCAGGAACCGGAAAAATTATATCAGGCGTTCCTATTGGCCGCGTATATGATTCACGATTTACCGAACCGTACCAATGTCAAAGAAGGCGGAAGCGAGAAGTTTTCAATTGAAGACGGTACAAAGTTGGTTGCCAATACGCTACTGGGCGGGCAGGCACTTACCGGATTTGATTATTCAGAACTCAAAACGCCGGAATTCAATGCGACGGATAAGATATTTGGTCTTACCGGGCTGGTGAATTATTTGACAAATGGGCCTGCAAGC
>JAZRWX010000161.1:0-5483 GCA_045599905.1 Acutalibacteraceae bacterium | reverse complement strand
AATGCGTTGCTAAACTTCTGTGCCCCTTTCAGGGGCTACGCCAGTATTCACCCCTTATAGGGGTGGTGCATACCACCAGTTCACTGGTGGTTATGATTCATTTTCCATTCTTAATTTTTCAGCATTTATTAAAAATGTGATAGGTTTTCTAAATGAATAACAAATAACCGTCTAATGAATATGCCGGTGTCGGCTTTGATGAAATATATAACAACCGCCGCAAAAACTTGCGGCGGTTTAATTTTTGTTGGCTATAACGAAAATTTGCTCATAAGAGCAATTAAGAATTTCTTTTATAAGTATTATTTCATCGGGATATAAATGTCTTTGCCCGACTTCAATTTTTGCAAGTGCGCTTCTTGTTATATCGCAACCCGAAACCTGCAATTTTGCGGATAATTGTTCTTGCGTTAATCCGGATTTTTCCCGCAAAGTACGAATATTGTTGCCGATTTTTTTTTCAACAATAAAATTCATAAAATCACCTTTGCACCTATTTAAGAATAAAATTCTTGACTTTATTATATGCAAGTGTTATAATATCGTTGCACCTATATGGGTGCAATATTTTAAAAAGAGGGATGTTTATGAAATTTTGTGAAAAATGTGGAAAAGAAATTATGGATGAGGCAGTAATATGCCCTAACTGTGGATGTCCAGTGGCTTCCAAATCCAAGGAAAATGTAGTTACTTACGATGATTGTGTATGTGGTGCAGTGACGACCAATATCATTGCAGCCATTCTTTTGGTTCTTGGTGTAGTTTGCGGACTTTTTTTCAATGCTTTAATAGGATGTGCTTTGTGTTTGGCGTCAGAGTTTGTTTCACTAATCCCTACTACGAAGTTACAAAAGAGTTTTAAAAGAAACAATCATCCATTAAATAAAAAAGAATTGAAAACTTTGGAAAAGCAAACCAGAAAAGAGTAAAAAACGAAATATCCTGCTTATAAATTTTCTTTTGTTTTGTCAGTGATTTCTTTGGTAGGGGTTATCTTTTTTGCTTTGTTTATCTAGGAGACAATAATGAAATTTTGTTATCATTGTGGTAAAGAACTTTTAGATGATGCGGTTATTTGTCCAGGTTGCGGATGCGTTACAAACAGCAATACGGCTACCAATATTACTATCAATTATATTGCCGAATTATCGAACAGGGTAAAAATAAACGGTATTATTTGGATATGTATTGCTTCTTTACAGATAATAGTGGCAATAACTGTAAATTGGATATTTGGCATTATTGGTATATTAAACTTAATTTCTGCCATAAAAGACCTAAATTACAGTAGAGATGTTTTGACAAATCAAAGTGGAATAGTTCAAAGATTTGAGCCATTAACAGGTCCTATAATAATACTTGTTTACAACATTGTTTTTGGCGGTATCATAGGTGTTGTCGGTTCGATTTATTATCTTGTCGGAATAAGAAGTTATGTTCTTAATAACAAAGAAAAATACTTAATTTATAATGTACCAAATCATGAGAACTAATTTATTGCTGCTTGTCAAAAGGGATGTTTATCACAAAACAAAACCGACATTTTTGAGAAATCAAAGTTGTCGGCTTTTCTTTTCGGTTGAAATATGTTATAATACTTATTACTCCAATTCAGGGGAAATATACCGAATTCGAATCCAGTGGGGATAATATGATTGAAACAAAACGTTTGAGAATATATGCCGCTTCCAAAGAACAGATGGAGGCATTCATTGCGGTGCAGTCTGTTGACGTTCTGAAAGCCGCTTACACGGAAATGCTGAACGGCTGTCTTTCACATCCGAATCAGTGGGAGTGGTATGCCATTTGGATGATTGAGCTGAAAGACGGTACCCATATAGGGGAGTTATGCTTTAAGGGTATTGATGAGTCCGGTGATGCGGAAATTGGTTACGGTATTGCCGACGATTATCAGGGATACGGATATGCAACGGAGGCATTAACGGCTGCTGTGGAGTGGGCGTTCAGGCATGATGCAATCAACTGCGTGACGGCGGAGGTTGAAAAGGAAAACATCGCCTCCATAAGGGTTCTTGAAAAATCCGGGTTTGAATTGACCGGCAGGATCGGGGAAGAAGGTCCGATTTATCGAATTATTAAGCATGATCAGTGTTAAGTTTTCTATTTGATTAAAGAGTGACAGTCGGCGGATTCGAGTAATCGGAGATGCCGGCTTTTTGTCTTATGAACGGAAATATTTTTTAGATCCGGTATATTTTGGAATACCTTTGTATAGTCTTAATAGTGAATGAATCGAATGCCTCTTCGATTTTAGGCAAAGTGATTAAATTTGTCGGTTTTTGTGAAAATATTGGTATAAAATTATGCTTTTGTGGATCATTTATTTGCTTTTTTCAAAATTTCCCATTTACAAAACGCTTGCAATGCTTTATAATACAAAAGTCCGCTTTTGGATTTTGGAGGTGATTGTTCGTGATCGGTAAGGAATATAAACATTTAAGTCGCAAAGATTTGTTAGAGATGTTAATTGAGCAGGATGCTGAAATTGAACAATTGCAATTTGATTTGCAGGATGCAAAGAAACGCTTAAAAAGCCGGGACATTAATATTAAGGAAGCCGGAACGATCGCTGAAGCATCATTCGCATTGAACGGTGTTCTTGAAGCGACGGACGCAGCGGCGCAACAGTATTTGGAAAACATTAAAAAATGTAGTGAAAACCAGGAAGCTGAAAAAGAAAAGATCCTTGCCGACGCCCGTCAGCAGGCCGATGACATACTGGCACAGGCCCAGGCGCAAAAGGAACTGCTTATGCAGGAAGCGGATGATTATTGGAACCAACTGTCCGGAAAACTGGAATCGTTTTATGAAGAACATCACGGTTTGCGGGAATTGGTTTCCGGTCTTTCAAAGAAAGGTTGTCAATGAGTAAAGAATTACCGGATATGGAAGAACGTCGTCCAGAGGTTGCTCAACTGAAAGAGGAACTCAAACGGGTCAAGCATAAAACAAGATTTCGTAATTCCTTAAAAAGCACGCTTTTCACGCTGGTTGTTGTGGCGGCGTGCGCGGTGTTGATCGCGGTTCTGTTTTTGCCCGTTTTGCGGATTTACGGTACGTCGATGAATCCGACGCTGTACGAGGGAAATATTGTTGTTTCCCTGAAAACCACCAACATCAAGCGAGGGGACATTATTGGCGTATATTTCGGCAGTAAACTGTTGATTAAACGATGTATCGCTACGGAACATCAGTGGGTGAACATCGACAAGGACGGAAATGTCTATGTGGATAACAAGCTGATCGAAGAACCGTATCTGACGGAAAAGGCGTTGGGAGAATGCGATATTGAACTGCCTTATCAGGTTCCGGACGGTGCCATTTTTGTGATGGGCGATCATCGCGCTACTTCGATAGACAGTCGCAACACCTCTGTCGGATGTATTGATACGGACAATATAGTCGGAAAAATTGTGTTTCGTGTTTGGCCGCTGAAAGACTTCGGCAGTATCAAACAGTAGTCTTATGATTTGAGAAAGGAAGGTGATGAGCAGATGAGGGAAAAAACGCAGCTGCGTGTAAAGAAAAACGGTTTTGAACATAGCAGACGCCGGCGCTGGCATAATATCGCGACGGTCCTGGCGGCAATCGTTATTTTTTGCACGACCTACATTTTGATCATTCCGGCAATCACCTGGGATCGCACGCTGATTTGCGAATTACCGGAACATACGCACACCGAAACCTGTTATGCAGACGGTGAACTTACCTGTGGAATAGATGAACATATCCATACGGATGCGTGTTTTGATGCTCCCGTTGCCGTTGACGATGGCTACATCTGCGGAAAAATCGATCATACGCACAATGAATTGTGCTATTTCGAGGATGGTACATTAAGATGTACGATTCCGGAACATCAACATACGGCCGAGTGTGAAAGAATCGTTTTGAAGACGGTAACATCACAACCTGCATCGGACGGTGCCGTGGCTGAAATTACCGGACGGCTTCCTCAAAATGCAACGGCGTCCATTGAGGCAGTTTCTTTGAATAAGAAACAAATGAATGCCTATTTCGGTAAACAGAAAACCGCCGAAATGTCTTCGGTCGCCGCGTATGATATAAAGATCATCGCGGACGGGGAAGAATGGCAGCCGGATGAAACCGTGAATGTCGTTGTGAAAAAAGCGGATATTGACGTTTCGGACGGAGAAGTGCTGAACGTAGCCCACATTGACGGTGAGACCAACGATGTGTCCGACCGTGAAATCACTTACGGAAAAGATACCGTTTCGTTTGAAACCGACGGTTTCTCGGTTTACGTATTGTATACGACTTATACGGTGGATTTCCATTATAATGAAACTACGTATTCTATCCCCGGTAATTCGCAGATTTTGCTTTCGGAACTGTTTGACGCGTTGCAGATCGATAAAAAGGTCGCGAAAGCAACCGGTGTGCAGTTTACTGATTACAGTCTTGTATCGGTTGAACCGGTCGGCAGTGATTGGCGTCTGACCGCGCTGAAAGCGTTTGATACCAATGAAACGCTGACGGTACAGTTCGCGGATGAAAAACTGGAAATCAAAGTAACCGATGCGAATATCACGGGCGGTTATTGGCAGAAAGTTGAAAAAATTGACAGCACGTCCGATCAGTATATGATCGTCAACCGCGGTCATGCTTTGACCTATGCGAACAGCACGAGTAATTACGGCAGTACGGCGTTGACACTGAACGGCGTTTCCGGTCATGCGGGATATTACTCTACCACGACAACGGTGACGGATTCCATGCGTTTCACTTTTGGAACGGCATTCGGAACTTCGGGTACATCGGCTGTTAAGGTCAGCAATGTCGGTTATTATTTGTATATGAGCGGAACGTATGCGTTCCGGAATACTTCACGGGCGTTGACCGTGGCATATACGACTAACGGTTGGACTTTGAAGTACGGTGATTATTCGCTGGTCTGCAATTCGTCCGGCACATTCAGCCGTTCCAATTCACCGACATCGACCAATCAGGTCTTTGATATTTATAAGTATACGGCAAATCTGCCTGAACCGGAAGTTGATCCGGAAATTGATCCGGGAGCAATGGCTTCGGATTATTATCGCAGTGTCAGCACGGTAACTGCCGGCAAGAATTATTTGATCGTTTCCGCGGAAGGCAACTACGCGTTGAGTTACAGCGGCTCAGCGTTGTCAGCCAAGGCCGTCAAACTGGAACCGGTTAAGGGAAATCCCGGTGTGTATCGTGTCAGCCCGACTGCCGAAAATATGAATTGGGAATTTACCGGCGCAAATAATTCCGCAAATGTTTCGACCAGAATGCGGTGGAACAACAGCAATAATTATTTAACGCTGAACGGCACATCAATCAAAATTGACGGCACCAATGCCAATCTGACTGTTGCGTATAACAAGACTACCAATTCGTGGACCATTCACAACAGCAGCGGCTATTATTTGATGGTGACCGCAAATAGTTTTGCTTCCAGTAATTCAACGACCGAT
>JAZRWX010000160.1:0-5355 GCA_045599905.1 Acutalibacteraceae bacterium | reverse complement strand
TACGTTGAACTGACCATTGAAAAAGGCAGTAACACGACCAAAATCGCCGATCAGCTGGTCGATGCCGGCATTATCAACTGTCCGCACGTTTTCCGTCTGTATTCCAAATTGAACCATTATGACGGACAGTACAAATACGGCGTCTTTATTTTGAAGAAGGACGTCGGCTACGGCGATCTTGCCGATTCGCTGATGAACGACGGTTATAAAGCCAAAACCGTCTCGGTACAAATCCCGGCGGCAAGTTCGGTGGAAGAGATCGCCGCGCTGATGGAAAAAAATCATATCTGCCATGAATCGGATTTTCTGGCGCTGTCGGGCGATTTCGCGCTGGGGATCAAAAATCTGAATACGATTTACCAACAGCGCTTTACCTATACGGATTTTGATTACGATTTCTTAAAAGATATTCCGAAATCTTCCAAATACCGCCTGGACGGTTATCTGTTCCCCGATACTTACGAATTCCTTTGCCATGAAGAAAAAGAATACGATGAAATGCCCAATTCGGTACAGTTTGCCTATACCGCCATTGATAAAATGCTGGGCACGTTAGACGAAAAGGTCGGCGACAAACTGCGCAAACGCGCCGAAAACAGCAATTACTCGTTCCACGATCTGGTCGTCATGGCATCGGTCATCCAGTTGGAAGCCGGCAATGCCAGCCAGCAGGACGCCTGCCACGTCGCGCGTGTTTTCTGCAACCGTCTGGAAGGGGTCAACTGGGAAGGACCGAAGCGTCTGGAAAGTGATCCCACCGTGACCTACGCCAACAAGGTCGGCAACGATCTTTTCAATACCTACGAAAACGAGGGTCTGCCCCCCGCGCCGCTGGGCTCGCCCGACGTCAAGGCGCTGACCGCCGCCGCCACCCCGAAAAAGAATTCGGATATGACCTATTTCGTAACGGATAAAAACGGTCGTTTCTATTTCAACAATACCCTGGGCGCGCACAACAATACCATCGCTTCCCTGAAAGCAAAGGGACTTTGGCTGTATACGACCTTTTAATGATGAGAGATCTGGAATTACTTTGTCCGGCAGGAACACTTGAAGGGGTAAAAACCGCCGTGGATTTCGGCGCGGATGCCGTATATTTAGGCGGATCGGCGTTTGGAATGCGGACGACCGCCGCGTTGAGCGATGATGACCTGACCAATGCCATCCGCTATGCCCATGACCGTAACGTAAAAGTCCACGTTACCTGCAATACCATTCCGCATAATGATGAAGCCGCCGTGCTGCCCGACTTTTTACGAAAGTTGGACGATCTCGGTGCGGACGCGCTGATCATTGCCGATTTCGGCACATTGCGGCTGGCGCAGAAATATGCACCGCACGCCGATATTCATTTATCCGTCCAAGCCGGCGTGACCAATTATGAAACGGCAAACGCCTTTTATGAACTGGGGGCGAAACGGGTCGTTTTAGCGCGCGAACTGACGCTGGAAGAAATTGCGGAGATCCGTGCCAAAACGCCCAAAGAACTGGAACTGGAAGTGTTCTGTCACGGGGCGATGTGTGTTTCCGTTTCGGGCAGATGCCTGCTTTCCGATTATATGGCGGGCCGGGATGCCAACCGCGGCGCCTGCGCGCAGTCCTGCCGCTGGCATTACGCGCTGATGGAAGAAACCCGTCCGGGGCAATACTACGATATATCCGAAACGGACGGCGGCACCTATATTCTGAACGCAAACGATCTTCGGATGGCGGAACATTTAGACAAACTGACCGCCGCCGGCGTGACCAGTTTCAAAATTGAAGGACGTGCCAAATCGGAATACTACATTGCCGTGACCACCAATGCTTATCGCGGCGCGCTGGACAGCTTAAAAGCGGCAAACGGCGAAAACTGGCAGGTACCGCAATGGGTGCTGGATGAACTGGACACCATCAGCCACCGCCCCTACTCCACCGGATTTTACTTTGGCCGTCCGCAGGGCAAGCAGAACTATGAAAGCGCCGGTTATCTTCGCGATTACGCCATTGCCGCCACGGTGGACGGCTATAACGACGGGCAGATCATTGCCACGTTGAAAAACAAGTTTATCAGCGGCAGACAACTAAACTGTCTGGAACCGCATTCCGTTCCGTTCGTACTTTCCACCGAGGAACTGTACGACGCGGACGGTAACCGGATCGAATCCGCACCGCACCCGATGATGCAGATCCGCATCCCCTTCCCGCGTCCCGTTCAAAAAGGCGCGGTATTACGAATGAAAGTAGGCGATTCTCTTTGAGTCAGAAAGAACAAAGCGGGTTGAATATCATCATCGTCGGCTGCGGTAAGGTCGGCGAAGCACTGTTGGATCAACTCTGTCATGAAGGGCACGACGTGACGATCATCGACAAAGACGCCAAACGTGTTCAAAAATTCACCGAATCGTACGACGTTATGGGTGTCGTCGGGAACGGTGCCAGTTATGAAATCCAGATGGAAGCCGGTATCGAAACGACCGATCTGATCATTGCCGTGACCGGATCGGACGAACTGAATCTGCTGTGCTGTACAATGGCAAAGCAGGTCGGTGACTGTTCGGCGATCGCGCGTGTACGCACGCCAGATTACAGTAAAGAGGTCACTTATCTGCGTGAAAAACTGGGCTTGACCATGATCATCAACCCCGAACTGGAAGCCGCGAAAGAAGCCGCCCGCATTCTTTCCCTGCCCACCGCGCTGGACGTTGACACCTTTGCGCACGGGCAGGCGGAAATCATAAAATTCAAAATTCCGCAGGGCAATATGCTGGATGGCATGGAAATTGCCGAGTTAGGTAAAAACGTCACTTCGGATATCCTGATCTGCGCCGTGGAACGCGGTGAACGGGTCTATATCCCGTCCGGTCAGTTCCGCCTTTTGGCAGGCGATATCGTTTCTTTCGTTGCCCAGCGGAAAATCGCCCGTTCGTTCCTGAAATATATCGGATTCAAAAACAGCCACGTAAAAGACGCGCTGATCGTCGGCGGCAGTGATACCGCTCTGTATCTTGCCAGACTGCTTGACAATCTGAATATTTCGGTCAAGATCATTGAGGAAAATCACGAACGCTGTGAAGATCTGGCCGTTCTTCTGCCCAATGCCGTCATCATCAACGGAAACGGCAGCAACGAAGACCTGCTTCGTGAAGAAGGGATCACCACGGTCGATTCTTTCGTTCCGCTGACCAGTATCGACGAGGAAAATATTCTGCTGACCCTTTTCGCCAAGCGGGTTTCCAACGCCAAGGTCATTACCAAGATCAACCGCCCAAGTTTCAAGGAACTGATTTCGGAACTGAATCTCGGCAGTCTGGTTTATCCGCAATATATTATCAGCGAGAACATCGTTGCCTACGTCCGCGCGAAAACCGCGTCCAAAGGCAGCAGCAATATCGAAACGCTGTACCATATGTTTGACCGCCGTGTGGAAGCCATTGAATTCTGCATTCGGGAATCCTCTGCCGTGACCGATACACCGCTGATGGATCTGAATATCAAAGATGAGGTTCTGATCGCGACCATCAACCGACACGGAACCATCATCATTCCGAGCGGTTCGGATGATATCCGTGTCGGCGATACCGTCATGGTCGTAACGTCCCACACCGGATTCAGCGATATCCGCGATATTCTGAGGTAACGCCATGAACAGATCGATGATTCGCTATATTTCCGGTTGGGTACTAAAAATCGAAGCCGCGCTGATGTTGTTGCCGATCATCATCGCGCTGATATATAAAGAAAAACAGGGATGGTGGTTTCTGGCCGTTGCCGCCGGATGTTTCGCACTTGGCTTTCTGCTGTCGTTCAAAAAGCCGAAAAGCAACGTGCTGTACCTGAAAGAGGGTTGCTTTGCCACCGCGATCTGCTGGATCTTTCTGTCGGCGTTCGGTGCGTTGCCCTTTGTTCTGACGGGTGAGATTCCGAATTACATCAACGCGTTGTTCGAAACCGTTTCCGGCTTTACGACGACCGGCGCGAGTATTTTATCCTCGCTGGGCGGAATGTCCCACTGTTCGCTGGCGTGGCGCAGTTTCACACATTGGAGCGGCGGTATGGGCGTGCTGGTGTTTTTGCTGGCGATTGTTCCGCTGAACGGCGGTTCCCACATCAACCTGATGCGTGCCGAAAGTCCCGGTCCGTCGGTCGGAAAACTGGTTCCGAAACTGCGGCAGACCGCATTGCTGTTATACGTGATTTACGGCGGAATGACCGTTTTGGAATTCATTTTTCTGGTTTGCGGAAAAATGCCGGTATTTGACGCCATGCTGACCTCGTTCGGCACGGCGGGCACCGGCGGTTTCTGGATCAATGACACGCCGATGTCGGCGCTTTCACCGTATATCCAATGGGTCATCGCGGTCTTTATGATCCTGTTCGGGGTCAATTTCAACGCCTACTATTTCCTGCTGTTCCGTAAATTCCGCAAGGCGTTCGGCATGGAAGAAGTACGTTATTATTTCATCATTATTCTCGTAGCCGCCGGCATTATTACGCTGAACACGGTCCAGACCGTCGGCAGTGTCAGCAAAGCGATCCGCGATTCCGTTTTCCAGGTCGGAACGGTCATTACGACCACCGGCTTTTCGACCGTCAACTTCGATCAGTGGCCCTCGCTCAGCAAAACGATCATGGTCCTGCTGATGTTCTGCGGCGCCTGCGCCGGCAGTACGGGCGGCGGTATCAAGGTTTCCCGTATCATGATCGCTTTCAAGAGCATTTTCAAGGAAATGCTTTCCTATATCCATCCGAAATCGGTACGGAAAATCAAGATGGAAGGCAAACCGGTCGAACACGAGATCGTCCGTTCGGTCAACGTTTATCTGATCACGTTCGTTACCATTTTCATCCTTTCCCTGCTGATCGTTTCGATCGAGGGCAAAGACCTTGTGACCAACTTCACCGCGGTCACGGCGACCATCAACAATATCGGCCCCGGTCTTGCCAAAGTCGGACCGACGGAAAACTTCGGTCATTTCTCGATCCTTTCCAAATGTGTACTGATTTTTGATATGCTGGCAGGCCGTCTGGAACTCTTCCCCATGCTGATTTTACTGCATCCCGCCGCATGGCGCGAAATGCTTCATCTGCGCCGCAAAGCCCAAAAAGCGTAATATCCATAAAACAACACCTCACGGGTATACTATCCGTGAGGTGTTTTCATGTCTTTTAACCGTACATTCGGGCGGCGGTGCGTGATCTGTTATTTTCTGCTTTGCGTACTGCTTCTGTTTTGCTGTCTGCGTTTAAGTACCATTGCCACCGGGAATTACGCCGCCGTCCAAAAAATACAGAATCAATACCGCGTGACCCTGTGCCGACCGCGCGGCACGATTTACGACTGTCAAAAGCGACCGCTGACCAACCGCAGTGAAC
>JAZRWX010000159.1:0-2954 GCA_045599905.1 Acutalibacteraceae bacterium | reverse complement strand
GGTACGCCTTTTAATTCCGCCAATAATTTTTCATTATTCGCGTCATCGCCCTGCCCCGAATAACGCGCCGAAAAAATACCCGGCGCGCCGTCAAGCACATCCACACAGATCCCGGAATCGTCAGCCACCGTCAAAAGGCCGGTCCGTCTGTGACCGTTATGTGCTTTCAACAAAGCGTTTTCTTCAAAAGTAGTTCCGGTCTCCTCAACGTCCGGCATCGGCTGATCCAAATCGCGCTCGGTCAGCACTTCAAAACCGAACGGTTCAAGAATACGGCGCAATTCAACCTCTTTTTTCTGATTTTTCGTAGCAATAAATACCTTTGTCATCAATTTCCCTCGGTTTCAAAAATTCCTTCGGCAAACTCTTTCGCGCGGAACGGTTGTAAATCGTCAATACCCTCGCCGACACCGATGTATTTCACCGGAATCCCAAGTTCATTATGGATCGCGATCACAATGCCGCCCTTGGCCGTTCCGTCCAGTTTGGTCAGGACGATTCCCGTAATATCCGTTACCGCCTTGAAATCACGTGCCTGATTGACCGCGTTCTGACCGGTAGCGGCGTCCAGAACCAACAGCGTTTCAACCGCCGCATCCGGCAATTCCCGATTGATGATACGGTACATTTTCGCCAGTTCATCCATCAGGTTTTTCTTGTTATGCAGACGCCCTGCCGTATCGCAAATGATCACGTCAGCACCGTGTGCCTTTGCGGAAGAAATAGTGTCATACACGACCGAAGCCGGATCGGTGCCTTCCAGACTTTTGACCATGGAAACGCCGGCGCGTTCCGCCCAGATACCCAACTGATCAATCGCCGCGGCACGAAACGTATCCGCCGCGCCCAGCACGACCTTTTTGCCCTGCGCTTTTAACTGCGCCGCCAGCTTCCCGATCGTAGTCGTTTTCCCGACGCCGTTAACGCCGATCACCAAAATCAGTGACGGCTTGGTCGTCAGATTCAACTCCTGATCCTCGCCCAGCATATCAACGATGATATCATGCATCAGATAGCGAATCTCGGCAGGATCGGTCGTACCGGTCTCTTTCACCTTTTTACGAAGCCGATCGCAGATTTCCACCGCAGTGTTGACGCCGATATCCGACATAACAAGCATTTCTTCAAGTTCTTCAAATAAATCCTCATCGATCCTTGTAAAACTGTTTACGACCGAATTAAATCCACCCAGAATTGAATTTCTGGTTTTTTGAAGACCGTTTTTGATTTTACTGAATAAACCCATAGTATCTCCTACTGTAAATATTTATCCGACCTGCTGATTAAGCAGTTCTTTTTCCAGCCGTGCAACGTCCAGTTCCAGCAGTTTTGTAACGCCTTTTTCCTGCATGGTAACACCGTACAGCATATCGGCGGCTTCCATGGTACCGCGGCGGTGTGTAACGCAGATAAACTGCGTAGACAGTCCCGATTGCTTCATATAATCGGCAAAACGGTCAACATTGATATCGTCCAGCGCGGTATCAACTTCATCCAGGAAGCAGAACGGCGGTGCATTGACCTGCATGATCGCAAAATAGATCGACAAAGCCACCAGTGCTTTTTCACCACCGGAAAGACCTTCCAGACTGGGAACGTTTTTCCCCGGCAGTTTTACGTCGATGTCAATACCGCTTTCCAAAACGTTTTCCGGATCGCTCAACACCAACCGTGCCGTACCGCCGCCGAACAGATCGCGGAACGTGACCGAGAAATTCTCGTTGATTTTGGCAAAAGCGTCATTAAACAGTTCCTGCATCTGCGCCGTTAACTGGTTGATCAGTTTGCGCAGTTCGGCGCGTGATTTTTCAACGTCATTGATTTGTTCGGTCATGAAATCGTAACGTTCACGCACCTCTTTGTATTCCTCGATCGCCGAAACGTTCACGTTGCCGAGTCCGCGGATCTTCGATTTGATCTCAGCCAACAGTTTACGCGATTCGGTCGGATGCTCGATCTCAATGGCAACGGCTTCCGCTTCACTGCGTGTCAACTGATATTCATCGTACAACTGACGGATCACGTCATCATACTCTTTCAGCATAACTTCCTTGCGTTCGGTCAAACGCGCAAGTTCACCGCCGATTTTTTCACGTTCCCCTGTTTGTTCCCGCTCACTGCTTCGGAGCATAACACCGGCTTGTTCGGTTTCGTTGCGCTTTTGGATCAACAATTCGATCTGTTTATCACAATCGCTGATTTTCTGACGGATTTCATCGATTTCATCATTTGCGGCAGCGATCTCTTTATTCAACTGTTCATTGCGGTAGGAAAGCGCCGCCGATTCGGCTTCAATTTCCGACAAACGCACCGCGCGCGAACCGATGGAATTTTCCAAAGTATCCGCGGCGTTGTGCATTAATTGAAGATCTTTTTTGCTCTCTACAATTTCGAGTTTTAACGCGGTGATTTTTTCGGTCAGTTCTTCACGTCGGTCGGCAACGTGGTCACGGCCGCCCGTCAGCGAATCAATCTGATTCTGCAAATCATTCTTTTCGCTGTCCAAAACTTTGATCGCGTTTTCCGCACTTTCGGCCGCCGCGGTCAATTCTCCGACTTTTTGTTCAGCGTTATTCTGCTCTTCCAGCATATTTTTCAACGTAACTTCCACGCCGCTGCGCAGATCGTCCAGACGCTTCATTTCCGCCAACGTGCGGATTTTATCTTCATTTGCCGTGGTCAGATCCGCCCGTACGGCATCGATATCCGCCGTTGTTTTGGAAAGTTTTTCAACCGATTCGGTCAGTTCTTTTTGAAAAGCCTCTTCCTTTTCGGAAAGTTTTTCAACTTCTTCCATCAATCGCGCAATATCGGCACCTCGGCTTAACAAACCGGCGTGCTTCACCAACGAGCCGCCCGTCAACGAACCGCCCGGGTTGATAACCTGTCCATCCAGCGAAACCACTTTAACGCGGTAGTTATACTTTTTCGCCAACGTGACCGCACTGTCAACA
>JAZRWX010000158.1:0-3208 GCA_045599905.1 Acutalibacteraceae bacterium | reverse complement strand
AGGAAAAGAAAATGGGACTTATCAAAGCGGGAATCGGTGCGTTGAGCGGCACGTTGGCGGATCAGTGGAAAGAATTCTTTTACTGCGAGGCCTTGCCGGCTGACGTTCTGATGCGTAAAGGCGAAAAGAAGGTCGGCAGTCGTTCTTCCAACACCAAGGGCAGCGGCAATGTCATTTCCGACGGGTCCGGCATTGTCGTTTCGGACGGTCAGTGCATGATCATTGTCGAGCAGGGTAAAGTGGTCGAATTCTGCGCCGAACCCGGCAATTTTACTTATAGAACCGATCTGGAACCCAGTATTTTCACCGGCGGTCTGGGCGACAGCATCAAAAAGACCTTTAAGGAAATCGGCAAGCGTTTCACACTCGGCGGCGAACCGGGCAAAGATCAGCGCGTGTATTATTTCAACACCAAGGAACTGATCGACAATAAATTCGGTACCGCGAATCCGGTGCCGTTCCGTGTGGTTGACAGCCGCATTGGACTGGATATCGACGTTTCACTGCGCTGCAACGGCGTTTATTCTTATAAAATCGCCGATCCGATCCTTTTCTATACCAATGTCTGCGGTAATGTCTCGACCGAATATGTCAGGGATGAAATCGACGGTCAGCTGAAAACCGAATTTATCAGTGCTTTACAGCCGGCGCTGGCAAAACTGTCCGCGTTGGAGATCCGTCCGAATCAGATCATCGCGCACAACACCGAACTGGAAGACGCGATGAATACCACGCTTTCGGGCAAATGGGGCGAACTGCGCGGTTTGAAGATCGTGTCGGTCGCTTTGGGTTCGGTCACACTGCCCGAAGACGATCAGCAGCTGATCAAAGACGCCCAGCGTGCCGCTATGTATAAAGATCCCACCATGGCTGCGGCCAATCTGGCAGGCGCGCAGGCGGATGCCATGCGTACCGCGGCAGGCAATTCGGCCGGCGCAATGACCGGCTTTATGGGCATGGGTATGGCCATGAACGCCGGCGGCACCAATGTTCAGAATCTGTACGCCATGGGTCAGCAGCAGGCACAGAATCAGGCGGCACAGCCCGCGGGCGGCTGGAAGTGTTCCTGCGGCGCGGTCGCTACGGGAAAATTCTGTCCGGGATGCGGCAGTCCGAAACCTGAAAATAACGGCTGGACCTGCTCCTGCGGTGCGGTAAACCAGGGCAAATTCTGCCAGAACTGCGGTGCTAAAAAGCCGGAAGGCGCACCGTTATACCGCTGCGATAAATGCGGATGGCAGCCGGAAGACCCTAAAAATCCGCCGAAATTCTGCCCGGAATGCGGCGATGTCTTTGACGATAACGACAAACTGTAAAACCGATTCATGTTTCATATCTCTTTTTTGGGAGGGAAATCGTTTTGTCTGTGATCCAAGAATATAAATGTCCGTGCTGTGGTGGCGCGATCGCTTTTGACGCCGGCACGCAAAAGCTGAAATGCCCGTATTGCGATACCGAATTCGATGTCGAAATGCTGAATGAACTGGCGGAAACAGCCGATATCATTGCCGGTGAAGATACCATGGAAAACTGGGATACCGGAATGAACGGGGAATGGAATGAAAATGAATCTGCCGGTATGCGGTCGTATATCTGCAATTCCTGCGGCGGTGAAATCATCGGTGACGAAAACATGGGCGCGTCCAGTTGCCCGTTCTGCGGCAGTCCGATTGTTGTCAGCGACCGTTTTTCCGGCATTTTGAAGCCGGATCTCGTCATTCCGTTCAAACTGGATAAAAAAGCCGCGAAAGAGGCATTGCAGAAGCATCTTGACGGTAAGAAACTGCTGCCGAAGGTTTTTAAAAGTCAGAATCATATTGATGAGATCAAGGGCATTTACGTCCCGTTCTGGCTTTTTGACGCCGACGTTTCCGGCAGTGTAAAGTATTCCGCCACCCGAACGCGCTGTTGGTCAACCGGTAAGTATAATTATACCGAAACCAAACATTTCGCCATCTACCGGGAAGGTGACGTTGCCTTCAAAAATATTCCGGTCGATGCTTCTTCCAAAATGGCGGATGATCTGATGGATTCGCTGGAACCGTTCAATTTTGACGAGGCGGTGGATTTCAACACCGCGTATTTCGCCGGATATTTCGCGGATAAATACGACGTTACTGTAGAGGAAAATCTTCCCCGGATCAATTTCCGGGTGAAACACAGTACCGAAGACGCGTTCCGCCAGACCATTACCGGGCTGTACGATACCGTCCTGCTGGATAATTCTTATATTGATCTGCATAACGGCGGCGCGCGGTATGCTTTACTGCCCGTGTGGTTGTTGAATACCACCTGG
The DNA here is from genome assembly GCA_045599905.1 of Acutalibacteraceae bacterium. GTDB lineage: Bacteria > Bacillota > Clostridia > Oscillospirales > Acutalibacteraceae > UBA737. The sequence continues at coordinate 912 of JAZRWX010000158.1, read as the reverse complement.
AACGGGGAAAAATATACCTTTGCCATGAACGGTCAGACCGGAAAATTCGTCGGGAATCTGCCGATGGATAAGAAGTTGTACCGAAAATACTGGTGGCGTGCCGCGGCGTGTTCCGTGCCGTTCGGACTGATCATCGGTTATCTGCTTAACGTACTGTTTCGATAAGGGGGTGCCGATATGAAAAAAACGGGAATGATCCTGATTTTTGCGCTGATATTGATCTTTTCGGCGGTTCTGCCAGTGTCGGCACAGTCTTCTGTTCGCTACGTCGCCGATCAGGCCGACGTCCTTTCAGAGGAGCAGGAACAGCAGTTGAATGAAAAATTGACGCGTTTACGTGAAAAGTATGAATTTGATATCGTCGTCGTAACGGCAACCGGCGTTTCCCCGATGGACCGAATGGAATACGCCGACGATTATTATGACCGCAACGGTTACGGTTACGGAGAAAACAAAGACGGTGTTCTGCTGTTGGTGAATGTTGAAACCGGCGGCGTTTATCACACCGGCAACAGTTGGGTCTCCACCTGCGGAAAGGGGATCGACGCCATTACCGATGAGGATATCTCCGATATCGGTGAAAAATTGACGCCCTTGTTTTTGGACGGTGATTACGCGGGTGCTTTCGACGCTTTCGCCGACCGGATCGCCGGCGTTTTCGATACCGAACGTATGAAAGGGGTACTGCTTATGGTCGGCGCCGTGATCGTGCTGGCACTGATCGTGGCGTTCGCGTATACCGGGAGTCTGAAAAAGCAGTTGATTTCCGTTGCGGCGGCATCTGACGCGAATAATTATCTGGTCAGCGGCTCTTTGCGTATCCGCCGCTCGTACGACCATTATCTGTATTCACAGATCACCAAGACCGAGCGGAGCGATAATAATTCGGGTTCGCACAGTTCGTCGTCCGGT
>JAZRWX010000157.1:0-3841 GCA_045599905.1 Acutalibacteraceae bacterium | reverse complement strand
CGTACCGTGTGCCTGTTTAAGTGTTATGACCGTTCCCGCCATACTGTTTGCCACCGATTCAGTGATCTGCGGCGCGGCGGCGCTGGCGGTCGCGCTGGTGCTGGCGCTGTGTAAAAGAAGTCTGGTCGTGGTCGCCGCCGGAAGCAGTGCCGCGGTCCTGCTGACCGAGTGGATTCTGACCCTGTTATAATATTTATAATATTATAAAATGATTGCTTTTAACGGTGAAGTGTGGTATACTATGAAAAATCGGCGGATTATGCCGTTGTAAAAAGGACGGGACGGAATGTATTTCGATTATCTGATCGTCGGAAGCGGACTGTTCGGCGCGACCTTTGCCGAACGCGCGGTGGCGCACGGAAAAAAGTGTCTGGTCATTGAAAAACGCGACCACATCGGGGGGAATATCTACACCGAAAAGGTGGCGGATATCGACGTTCACCGGTACGGGGCGCATATTTTTCATACCGGCAACCGTGCTGTTTGGGATTATGTAAACCGCTTTGCCGAATTCAACGGATTTATCAACACCCCCGTTGCCAATTACCGCGGGGAGATCTATAACCTGCCTTTCAACATGAACACCTTCGCGCAGATGTTCCACATCGCCACGCCGGACGAGGCGTCGGCGGAACTGGAACGCCAGCGTGCCGAGGTCACGGGTACACCGTCAAATCTGGAAGAGCAGGCGATCCGACTGGTCGGTCGGGATATTTACACCAAACTGATCAAGGGTTATACCGAAAAACAGTGGGGACGGGACTGTAAAGACCTGCCGCCGTTCATCATCCGGCGTCTGCCGGTGCGGATGACCTACGACAATAACTATTTCAACGACCGTTTTCAGGGAATCCCGGAGGACGGCTACACCGCCATGATCGAAAAAATGCTGGCGGGCGCGGAAGTCCGGCTGAATACCGACTTTTTCGACGATCGGGACGGTTGGATGAAGCAGGCGGACAAGGTGGTCTATACCGGCGCGATCGACGCGTTTTTCGATTACTGCTTCGGGGCGCTGGAATACCGCAGTCTGCGCTTTGAAACCGAGGTGCTGGATCGGGAAAATTATCAGGGCAGTGCCGTGGTCAACTATACCGACCGCACGCCCGAATACACCCGTATCATCGAGCATAAGCATTTCAATTTCGGCAAACAGCCGAAAACCGTTATTACGAAAGAATATCCGACCGAATGGAAACCGGGTATGGAGCCCTATTATCCGATCAACGACGCGCGCAATACCGATTTGTACGAACGCTACCGCGCCGAAGCGGAAAAACTGCCGAACGTGCTGTTCGGCGGCCGGTTGGGTTTATACCGTTATTTTGATATGGACAAGGTCATCGAGGCGGCGCTGGAACTTTGCCGCCGTGAGTTGGGAGATGCGTAACTGATGTCTTCACCGAAAGTCAGCGTGGTCATGCCGGTCTACGGCGTGGAAAATTATGTAGGCGTCGCGATCGAAAGTTTGCAGAAGCAGACCTTTTCCGACTGGGAACTGTGGGCGGTGGACGACGGTTCGCCCGACCGCAGCGGAGAAATCTGTGAAGAATATGCGGCAAACGACAGCCGCATTCACGTACTGCATCAGGAAAACGCCGGCGCACCTGCCGCGCGGAACGCCGCGATCGATCGCACCGCCGGAAAATATCTGTATTTTATGGATTCCGACGACTGGGCGGAAGAAACCATGTTGGAAGACATGGTCGCGTTAGCCGAAGAAAACGACGCGCAGCTGGTCGTTGCAGGGTATTATATCGATACGTTTTATACCGATACCGAAAAATACACGCAGGAACAGGCATTGCCGTCGCAGGTCTTCGCTTCGCAGGCGCAGTTCCGTGAAAACGCGCACCGTCTGTTTGACAAAAACCTGTTGTATACCCCCTGGAACAAACTGTTCGAGGCACGTTACGTCAAAGAAAACAAATTGTATTTTCCCAACACGTTCTGGGATGATTTTCCCTTTAATTTAAGCGTGGTGCGGGATATTGAACGGGTCGTACTGACCGAAAAGAAATATTATCACTTTATCCGCAAGCGCGCCGAAAGCGAAACGGCACGCTACCGCGCGGATATGTATGATAAACGGGAAGAGGAAAACGGCTGGATGCGGGAATTATACGCGTACTGGTCGGTGTCTTCCGACGCGGTCGGGGAGTTTCTGGCACGGCGTTACGCCGAACGGCTGATCGGCTGTGTCGAAAACGTGACCAACCGCAACTGCACCCTTTCCGGCAGGGAAAAACGGGAAGAGATCCGGAAAATGATCCTTACCGATACCGCCCGGAACGCCGTGCGGACGGCACGTCCCAATTCGGCTTATATGAAATGTATGCTGCTGCCGGTCAAATGGGGCAGCGTGTTCCTGACTTACTGGGAAGGGAAGGTCATTTCCCGTGTCAAGTCGGGCAATACAAAACTTTTCGCGAAATTAAAAGCAAAACGGTGACCCCGTTTGCGGGAGGTATTTTTTATGAATCCATTTAAGGCGTTGGCGGAAATCATTTCCGTCAATATTAAATATATCAGTCAGACATTTTCCATGGCGGGCTCGGCGCTGAAAAAGCATTACAGCGGCTCGCTGTTCGGCTGGGCGTGGTCGATCGTCCGTCCGTTGGTCTTTATCGGCGTTTACTGGTTTGCGATCGCTTACGGGATCCGTGGCAATAAGCCGATCGAACTGGAATGGCGCGATCCGGTGCCTTTCATTTTGTGGATGATCCCCGGCGTCATCACCTGGTTTTTATTGCAGGGAACACTGTCGGACGGGGTCATGTGCATCCGGAAAAACAGCCATCTGGTCAATAAAATGGTTTTCCCCATACCGACCATCCCCGTTTTCAGCGTCATCAGTTACTGCTTTTCGCACCTGCTGCTGATCGCCATCACCGTCATCGTGTTTTTGCTGGTGCCGGAAGTCGGCATTACCATCAAATTTATTCAAATCATTTATTATTTCCTTGCGTATTTCCTGTTCTGCTGCATCACGGCGACCTTTATTTCGACGCTGGGCGTGATCAGCCGCGACTTTGAACAGTTGATCAAGGCGATCATGAACGTGTTTTTCTGGTTGTCCCCGGTGCTTTGGCCGATGGACAAGATCTCGGAAAAACAACCGGTGCTGGCGTTGATCATCAAGTTGAATCCGTATAACTATTTTATCGAAGGTTACCGCGCTTCCTTCCTGGACGGCAAATGGTTCTGGGAACGCTACGCGTATACGGGCTACACGTGGGTGTTCATGCTGATCTTTGCGTTGCTGACGGCGCATCTGTTCAAAAAACTTTCTTCCGAATTCGCGGATGTTTTATAAGGAGTATCAGACATGGCAGAAGATTTTTCGGTAAAAATCGAAAACTTATCAAAGATTTATAAAATCTATAAACGTCCGTGGTACAGGGTACTTTACGCATTCAGCAAACGGGTCCCGTTCAAAGAGTTTTACGCGCTGAAAGATATCAATTTGACCATCGGCAAAGGGGAAACGGTCGGCATCATCGGCAAAAACGGTCACGGTAAATCAACTTTGCTGAAACTGATCACCGGCGTTTCGCAGAAATCTTCCGGCAACATCGAAACCAACGGCAGGATCGTTGCCATGCTGGAACTGACTTCCGGCTTCGACAAGGAACTGACCGGCCGTGAAAACGTGTATATCAAGGGCCGTACCATCGGTCTGTCCCGGGCGGATATTGACGCGCGGATGGAGGATATCCTGCGGTTTGCCGATATCGGAAAGTACGTTGACCAGCCGGTGCGTACCTATTCCAGCGGTATGAAATCACGTTTGGGCTTTGCCGTCAGCGCGAATCTGGTCCCCGATATCCTTATCGTGGGC
>JAZRWX010000156.1:0-1513 GCA_045599905.1 Acutalibacteraceae bacterium | reverse complement strand
CAGGCGTTTTGTCTTTTGATGAGCAGATTCATAATGATAATAACGAAGGAAAGCCGACAGGCCTCGGAACTTCCTCATATTATGTAAAAAGCTTCATAGAAATCGCTTCGAGAGTGGTTTTGTAGAATATTGAATTGGCTTGAAATTTCACGGACAGCGGGCATTGGACCCGTGAAAAAGTCAAGAATAAATTGCAAAAATTCACAAATAATTTTTAGTTCAGACACAGAAGACCTTCGGCGAAGACTTGTTCGGCTGTTCTGAATCCGTGAATTTCCCTGGGATAGTTGTTGATCCATTCTTCGGCTTTCTTAATTGCTTTCGTTGTGACCTGACGGAAGTCTGTTCCCTTCGGGAAGAACCGGCGGATCATTTTATTCAGATTTTCGTTTGATCCTCTTTCGTATGAAGAATAAGGGTGGCAATAATAAACTTTTGTCCTGTTACCTTTTCGGCGACAGGACTTTTCTATTCCTTCGCAGTCCGCAAATTCTGAACCGTTGTCGACGGTGATCGTCTGAAATATTGTATAGAAGCGCGCGCCGTATTGTCTTTCAAGAACGTCCAGGGCGTGAACAACGCTTTTACTGGTTTGATCTCTCATAGGAATAATGATTTCCTTTCTGGATTTCCTTTCCGTAAGAACAAGAAGGGTCTTTTTTGTTTTCTTCTTTCCTTCAACACAGTCCATTTCCCAGTGACCGACAGTTTCACGTCTGTTGATTTCCTCTGGGCGATTTTCAATGCTTTCGCCGGCGGCCGGTCTTGCGGCCTTGCGGACGTGCTTATAAGAACGCTTTTTCTTGCTCTTTTCCGGAAGATTGGCGTTTGTGATCGTAAGGAACACGCCTTTTTCAATGTAAGAATATAAAGTCGTTTCACAGATTGACGTTTCAAATTCCAGGCCACTTTCTTTGATTTCACCCAGTACAGCGGCCGGAGAATAACCCTCTTCACCGATCTTCTTTTCGATATACTGGGCCAGTTCGTGATCCTTTCCGATTTTAAGGTCCGGGCCTTTTGCGGCCAGGTGGTCCCTGTATGCCATTTCGGCAATATCCGGACTGTAACGTTCTTCTTCTGTCAGGTCGGAATTCGTGTGAATATAGCGGCCGCGTTTTACTTCATTGTAGATCGTCCGAAGGTGGACGCCTATTTCGTCGGCTATGTCCTGGTAGTGTCGGCCGTCCTTCAACATTTGTTCTATTTTCAATCTATCTGTCCAGGATAGATGTCTGAATCTGCGCTTCTTCATTGTACTTCCTCCCCGATAAAAGTAAAAGGCCCCGTCCGGAAGGACAGGGCCTTGATGTTATGCGTTTTGTAGTCGGGCGATATGCTCTGACAACGCTTCTTTAATAAAGGCGTTCACGCTCATTCCGGCCGATTCGGCCGCCTGGCTGATCCTTTCTTTGTCGCCCTTCGGAACTGTTATTTCAATTCTGTCGTATGCTTTCTGATTGTAACGTCTGTTTGCGTTTGTCTGTGCCTTTGCCATATTCGATCACCTCTT
>JAZRWX010000155.1:0-2234 GCA_045599905.1 Acutalibacteraceae bacterium | reverse complement strand
AACGCGCCGACAGCCTTTTGGCGGGTCGTTTTTCCGATCTTGAAACCTACGACGATCACGGTGGCGATCTTGAATACCATGTGGATCTGGAACGATTATCTGCTGCCGAACCTGGTCATCGGCAGCGATTACAAGACCATTCCCATCGCGATCCAGTATTTAAAGGGCGGATACGGGTCGATCGACATGGGCGCGATGATGGCCATGCTGGTTTTGAGTATCGTCCCGGTCATCGTTTTTTATCTGACCTGTCAGAAGTATATTATCAAAGGAGTGGCGGCAGGTGCGGTCAAAGGATAAAGGGGAAAGCGGCATTCTGCTGGCACTGTCATCGCTGGCGGGACCGTACGGGATCGGCTCTTTGGGGGAGTGCGCCTACCGGTTTGTCGATTTTCTGGCGGAATGCCGGCAACATTACTGGCAGCTGCTGCCGTTAGGCCCGGTCGATGAATATCATTCGCCCTATCGCTCGGCATCCTGCTTTGCAGGGGAAATTCTGTATATTGATCTGGATTTTCTGGTCAAGGACGGTTTGCTTGCAACGCTGGAATTGCCGATCCGGGAAGCGTACTGCCGTACCGATTATGATGCGGCGAAAAAAATCAAACTGCCGATGCTGGAAATGGCGGTCGAGCGTTTTGATGAATCTGAATGGGCGTACCGCCGCTTTGTCAATAAGAATCACTGGCTGGAAGATTACGCGCTTTTTGCCGCCATTGCCGAAACATACGGCACACTACGGCAGTTCCCCGAAGAACTGAAATACCGTGACCCGTCCGCGATCGAGGCGTTCCGCGCCACCCACCGTGAACGGATCCGGTTTTATAAGGTGACACAGTTTCTGTTTTACCGCCAGTTCTTTGCGCTGAAACGGTACGCCGCGTCATCCGGCGTGCAGTTGATCGGGGATGTGCCGTTTTACGTCGCGCTGGACAGCGCCGACGTCTGGCAAAATCCGGAATGTTTCCGGCTGGACCGTCAACTGCTGCCGCTGCGTGTGGCGGGAATGCCGCCCGACCGTTTTTCCGAAACGGGACAGTTATGGGGCAATCCGATATACGACTGGGAATATCAGCGGAAAATGAAATACCGCTGGTGGCAGGACCGTCTGCGCCATTGTGCCGCGTTGTACGATGCGGTACGAATAGATCATTTCCGGGCGTTCGCAAGTTATTATTCGGTACAGTACGGCGCACCGGACGCCCGACTGGGCTCGTGGGAAAACGGACCGGGGTATTCGTTCTGGCAGACGGCCGGCAGGGCATTGGGACACACGGCGGTCATTGCCGAAGATCTCGGCGGCGAGGAAGCGGCGGTGACCGAACTGTTGAAACAGACGGGTTTCCCGAATATGAAGGTATTGCAGTTTGCTTTCAGTACGGGGTGGCAAAACGCGTTTCTGCCGCCCAACTTTGACGAAAACTGCGTTTGTTATACCGGCACGCATGACAATAACACCGTCATGGGCTGGTACGAAAAAGCCCCGCTGCGGGAACGGGTGTTTTTTGACCGAATGGCACCGTTAAAGGGGGAATCGGCGGCATTGCGGATGATCGCCATGGCCATGCGTTCCCGCGCGCGGTGGGTGATCATTCCCTTGCAGGACTGGCTGGAAGCCGATGCCACCGCCCGGATGAACCGTCCCGGGACCCGGCACGAAAACTGGGAGTGGCGGGTGCCGCCCGGAGTGCTGAACGAGGACCTGCGCGCGACGGTGTGCGCGGTCACCAAAAACCGCAACGGCGCGTGGGAAGATTATTACGCGGAAAAATATTCCTGAATCAAGAACACGGGACTGTCCGAATGGACAGCTCCGTGTTCTTTTGTTCTATTCCGGACAAACCGCGCATAAGTTAAAACAGAAAAGCGGACGGGCTTTTCGGAAAGGGTGGTCCTATGGACGGGGCGGAACGCTTCGACAGTGTATTATACGGGGTCGCGCCCGATTTGCGGCGCACTTTGGAATTTTTGCCGCTTTCGGTCAAATCGGCGGCGCAGGAGATCCGCCTGCGTGCCGGAAAACCGGTCGCGCTGACGGTAGAGGGTAAAACCTGGTTCGTGCTGAAAAACGGGCGTTTGACCGACGGCTATTCGGCGGAACTTTTGCTGGCTTCGGCGGAACATCTGGAAGAAAGTTTCCGGCTGTTGTGTCACGATTCGGTTTACGCGCACGCCGCCGAGATCAGCGAAGGATACATCATGATGACGGGCGGTCACCGCGCAGGTCTTTGCGG
>JAZRWX010000154.1:0-7929 GCA_045599905.1 Acutalibacteraceae bacterium | reverse complement strand
ATTTCGTCGGTCAATATCCGCATCGCGCGGGAATTTCCCGACTGCGCGCTGTCATTGCTGGAAGAATTCGACGGCGGCGGAATGTTGCTTTGCGGTCCGCCGGGCAGCGGCAAAACAACCCTTTTGCGGGATCTGTGCCGCTTGTTGTCCAACGGTTCGGCGGGAAAACTGTATCGGGTCGCTGTGGTGGACAGCCGCGGTGAACTTTCGGGCAGCTGCGGCGGCATATCGGGCAACGATCTCGGTGGGAACACCGACGTTCTGCTGACCCCCGACAAGGCGTCCGGCGCGCAGGTCGCCCTGCGTACGCTGTATCCGCAGATCCTCGCGTTTGACGAGATCGGTACGGCAACGGAACTGCAATGCGTTGCCGACAGTATGAACGCCGGCGTTACCGTGCTGACAACGGCGCATATCGGTGAAAAACGGGAACTGATGCGCCGCCGGGTCACCCGTGCGTTGCTGAACAGCGGCGCGATCAGCCGGGTGGTTTTGCTTCCGGCAAAGATCGGCGCGCCCTATCAATCCTTTTCCGTGCAGGAGTTAAAACGTGGCTTCCGTCGTTAAATGGTGCGGCATGATCCTGCTGTTTTGCAGTTGTACGCTGGCCGGTTTTCGGAAAGCCGCCGTGTTACAGCGTCGGGTAAAGCGGCTGGAACATGCCGACGCGGCGTTGGAAGAACTGGAACAGCTGGTTCGTTCCGACGGCAGAGAACGGGCGGTGTTATTACGGGAAACGCTGGGTCGGCACGGTCTGTTGGAATCGGGAAAGGTCCTGCTTTTCGACCCGGAAGACCGCCGCATTTTGCAGGATTTTCTGACGGCTTTCGGCGGCGGCGATACCGAAACCGAATGCCGCCGGATCGGACTTTGCAGGGCGCTTTTAAGACAGCAGGCAAAAGCGGCGCGGAAAATTGCCGACGAACGCGCCCGGCTTTATAAAGTGACCGGACTTTGTCTGGGTACGGCAGGGTGCATATTCTGGTTATAGGATTGAACGAAAATGAATGTGGATTTTATCTTCAAGATCGCCGCCATCGGTATTATCGTTACCGTGCTGAATCAACTGCTCGTCCGTTCCGGCAGGGAAGAACAGGCCATGCTGACGACCCTTGCCGGACTGGTGGTCGTTCTGCTGATGGTCGTGATGTCGATCGCCGATCTGTTTTCCACCGTCAAGGGACTGTTCGGCTTATGACGGCGGAATGGATCAGGATATTGGTGTTGTGCCTTCTTTCGGCGGTTTGCGTGCTGTATTTGCGCCGTTCTTCGCCGGAGCAGGCGTTTCTTTGCGCGCTGGCGGCAGGCGCGGTGATCCTTTGGCTGACCGTGCGGTTGATTTTGGCGGTCGTCCGCCCGTTTGAAACGCTGTTCACGACCGAAACGGCAGGGTATTTCAAAACTGCGCTGAAAGCACTCGGAATCGCGTACCTGACCTCGTTCGTTGCCGATACCTGCCGCGATTTCGGGCAGAGCGCACTGGCGGCGAAAGCGGAACTCGGCGGTCGGTGCGCCATTTTTCTGCTTTGTCTGCCGCTGTTGTCCGCGTTGCTGGAAACCGCGTTGAAATTTACAAAATTATGAAAAAAATATTACTGATGATCCTATTGGTCTGGGTGCTGTCGTTCCCGGTCAAAGCCGATACCGTATATACCGAACAGATCGAAAACAGCGGCGCGCAGGAACTGTCGGACGCATTGCCGCCCGAAACGGCGTATGAACTGGAACAGAACGGCATTGATCTTTCCCGACCCGACTGGGTCGGAAAACTGTCGGCGGAAAATGTTTTTTCGCATATTTTCCGTTTTCTGCGGCAGGGGGCGAAAACACCTCTTGCCGCAGGCGGCGCGGCGGTTGCGCTGATGCTTGTCGCGGCGGCGTTCCCCGACCGTTTTCAAAACCGTTTCGGCGGAACGGCACAGATCGCCGCTACGTTGGGTGTGGCGCTGACCTTTGCGGCACCGACCGTTTCCGCTGTGCAGACGGCGGCGCACGCGGTCCGGGGATGCGGTGTCTTCATGCTTTCATTTGTGCCGGTGTTTGCCGGCATCTGCGTGGCTTCGGGCGGCGGTTTTACCGCCGTTTCGGCACAGGTGCTGTTATCGGCGGCGGCGCAGGTGGTCGTTTCGGCGGCAGGGTATGCCATCCTGCCGCTTTCGGGCAGTTATCTCGCCATGAATTTATGCGCCGGGGTGTCACCGCTTGCCGGAACGGAGCAGGCGGCGGAAACGGTTCGGAAAATCGCCGTATGGGCGCTGACGCTGCTGGTAACGGTTTTTGTCGGTATTCTCGGCATTCAGACGGCGGTGCAGGCGGCGGCGGATTCGCTGGCGCTGAAAACGACCAAATTCATTGTCGGAACGACCGTCCCCGTGGCCGGTGTGGCACTTTCCGAAGCCACTTCCACGTTGTACGCCTCATTGGGACTGCTCCGTTCTTCGGTCGGCGCGTTCGGCGTGGTAGCGACGGCGGCGATATTACTGCCGATTCTGGCGGAAATGCTGCTGTGGCGGTTGGTCGCGGCTGTTTGCGGTCAGATCGCGGCGGTGTTTTCACAGGCGTCACTTCAAAAACTTTTCAAGGCGGTGGATCAGATGTTTTCATTGCTGACAACGGTCGTACTGCTGACCGGCGCGGTATTTATCATTGCGCTGTCGGTCGTGCTGACGGCATTGCGCACGCTATGACGGCACTGCGTTCTTTCGCGGCGGCTTTCTGTACGGTCTGTGTACTGACCGGGGGATTATATCTGCTTTGTCCTGCTGACCGCACCGAAAAGATCGTCCGATACGTATTCGGTCTGATTTTCGTACTGTGTCTGCTGTCGGTTTTTCCGGGACTGAAACAAGCGGATTTTTCGGCATTGTCCCAACCGCCGCCGGTCACGGAATCCCAAATCGGAAGCACGGCGGCGCGTCAGACTTTTGAACTTGCCTTGCGGCAGGCGGGAATCGAATTTTCAAAAATAACGGTTTATACGGATAATCCGACCGCGGACAGCATAGATATTACCAAGGTAACGGTATACACGTCTGCTGATCCGGATACGGTTCGTGAACTGCTCGGAGGAGACGGGGCAACCTATGAAATTGAAGTCATTGCCGACGGAGTGGAAGGATAAATGGCAGTCCGCCTTTGCCAAGCCGAAGGGTTTGCTGATCGCAGGTCTGGCCGGGATCCTGCTGATTTTCGTGTCGACGCTGCTGCCGTCCGGCTCATCCCGTAAAGCGGATTCCGGCGGCTTTTCAACGGCCGAATATCAGCAGTCACTGGAAGATTCGGTGCGGTCATTGGTGCGTGAGATCACCGGCGACCGGCACAGTACGGTCGTGGTCACGCTGGACAGCGGCGAACGGTACGTTTACGCCGATTCCGCTTCCGCGTCGCTTTCGGAAAATGCCAACAACGGCAGTACGGTGCAGACCAATAGCAGCAGTACCCATTCATATATTACGGTGCGGAATGAATCGGGCGGGGAAGCGGCGCTTCCCGTTACGGTGTATATGCCGCAGATCCGCGGCGTGGCGATCGTCTGTGACGGGGGAAATGATCCCGCCGTGTCGGAACAGGTGACAAATGCCGTTACGGCGGCTTTACATATCACGAATTCAAGAGTATATATCACAGGAGGAAACAGTTCATGAAAAAAGGTAAGGTTTTCGGGAAAGCGCAGATCGTAGTGGTGCTGATGGTGCTGGCTTTGGGTACGGCGGTCTGGCTGAATATGCACTATTCTTCGCAAAAATATCTCGGCGAGGCATCCTACGTATCAAAAACAAAGGCATCAAAGGCGGTCGAAACCTCTGCAAAGGCGGAGCCGGATTCATTCACCCAGGCGCGCCAGTCCCGGCAGAAAGCTTATGATACGGCGACCGATCTGGTGCGCGATACGCTGGATAAAGCCGGATTGACCGACGATGAAAAGGCACAGGCGGTCGAAAAGGTCGGCAGAATGGCAAGCCGTATCGAAAAAGAAAATAATGTGGAAACGCTGCTTCGCGCCAAGGGCTTTTCCGACGCGGTCGCCGTGATCGGGGATAATACCGTCAATATCGTCGTTCGTTCCGAAGGGTTGACAACGGCGCAAACCATGCAAATTCAGGACGTTGTCGTGGCGCAGACCGAAGTACCGCTCGGAAATATAAAAATAATTGCGGTAAAATAGTTGTGATTTCAGAAAAAATGTGGTACAATATAAAAAACGAAAAAATTACGGAACCGAAAACGGAGGAAACAGTTATGAACGAAAAAAATACCGAACTTTCCGTCAGTACCGAAGTATTGGAAAAAATGGCCGAACTCGCCGCGAAAGAAATCGACGGTGTAGTCGGTCTTGCGAAAAAGAAGATCGATCTGAAAGGTGTGGTCAAGACCGGCCGTGCTTTTAAGGGCGTTCAGGTCGAAAACGAAGGCGGCGCGCTTTGCGTCAGCGTCTATATCTGCGTAAAACCGGAAGTGAACGTCCGCACCGTGTCCGAAGCGGTCCAGCAGACGGTGAAAGAACGCATCCAGTCCATGACCGGCACCGCGGTCAGCAGGGTGGACGTCATTGTCGCGGATATCGATACTGTTCAGCCCGAAGAGGAAAAGGTGGCTGAAAAAACCGAAGCGGAATAAAAAAGAGCAAACAAAGCGGGTCATCGGCAGATGACCCGCTTTTTGTATATGTTATAAATTTCGCCGCAGAATCGCCGCCATGACGGTAATGTCGTCTTCGTGACCGACGGGTTGTCGTTTTTTGGCTTCTTTGCAGACACATTCCGCCAGATCTTCCGCACTGCCGTTTTCCCAGCGGTCGGCGATCTGTTTGATCCATTCGGTGCCAACTGCGGCGGCGCCATCGCTCAACAGCAGAATAATGTCCCCGGTGTGCAGACGCACCGCCATTTTGTCAAATCCGACGTTTTGTAAAATGCCGATCGGCAGAGAATGGCTTTCGGCGATCCCGGTGCGGTTGCCGCGGCGGATGACCGTTCCTGCCGCGCCTGCTTTGTAAAGCCGGGTTTCACCGGTGAAAAGGTCAATGCACGCCAGATCGACCGTTGCCAGCGATTCATCGGAAGATTTGAAAAGCATGGCGGTATTCAGTACCCGTAAAGCGCAGTCAAAACCGAAACCGGCGCGCAGCAGACGTGCCATCAGTCCGCTGGTCATGGCGCTGTCAATGGCGGCTCTGCCGCCGGTTCCCATGCCGTCGCTCAACAGCAGGTAATAGTGTCCGGTCCCGTCGTAAAACTGTCGGCAGGTGTCCCCGCACAGTGCGGCGTTTCCGGCGTTGGACTGGGCAATGCCGGTCTGCACGTTCAGCACGGTGCGTTCGGTGATATTGATATATACACTGCCGCCCGTTTCGGTGAAGGTCGGCACGTCAAAGTCCCGTTCACATACCAGCGAGATCGTTTTCATGATCTGCCGTTTGTTGAGAACGACGTCTTTGTTCCGCTTCACCTTGATCCGAACGGTCATCCGTCCGAACCGGTCTACCGTACAACTGCATTCATCGGCACGGATATCCAGATTGTGCAGGGCGGTCGATACCGACAGCGCCATGGCGTGATCGAACCGTTCTTCCCGTTCCAAATCGAAACGCAGGTCGGTCAGCAGACCGGCAATGCTTTCGAACTGTTCCGACAGAATGGATCGGACTTCGTCCACACGGGTCTCTTTGTCGATTTTCGCGGCGTAGGCGGTATAATGGCGCGAGACTGCGGAAACAAAGGTGTCCGTGTGCAGACACCGATCCCGAAAAGCGCCGTTCAGGGTGGCGTACAGATCGCTTTCACCCGTTTTGACGGCTTTGGTCACGGCCAGTATTTCACTTAATGTACTTTCTTTTCGACTGTTCCAGCAAAGTTTATGCAGTTTGCACCCGGCGCAGGCGTCTTTCTCAATGCCGGCGATCATCTGCCCGTAGTCGGGTGTGTTGATGCGGTTCAGTTCGCCTGCGACACGGTCGACCGTCTGCGAAATATCACGCAAAGCACCTGCCGACAGTTCCAGCCGAAGCGATACGGCCCGCCGCAGACCGTTTTGGGTCAGAATACGCGGCACGGCGCAGAACAGCCGACCGCAGACCGTACCGACGCCGCGCGGCAGACAAAGAAAGATGCCGACCCCGATCAGCGTTTCCGTGACCGATCCCCAGATCGCGCCTTTTCCGCTCATCAGGAATCCGATCAGCACGGCGCCGATCAATCCGCCGACCTGCGCGTATTTCCCGTATGGTACCAGCACCCCTGCCAGCAGTCCCGCCAGCGCGAAGGCGATATTCATCGAAGTGCCGGGCGCGAAAAGCATATTGGCGACCGCGACGGCAATTCCGCTGACGGCGCCCGACAGGATCCCACCGTAGCGCGCGCAGACTAATATCAGCAACACGCCGCAGATCCTTCCGGCTGAAACCCCGAAAACGGACATCCGCATCAGCCCGATCAGCAGCATATTTACCGCGATCAGCAGTGCGGTCAGTTCTTCGGGCAATAGACCCGACTGTTTTTCGGTCAACGCTTTGGCGGCCTTTGCCACAAAAAACGTTCCGCCCGACGCTAACAGCGATTCCGTTACGATCGCCGCCGCGGAAAGATTCATGGCGGCCAGCGACACCACCGCGGTCAGCAGCTGTGTAAAAAAGCAGAGCAGACTTAATAAAAAGGGATTTTCGACCAGTTTTTTGTGCCCGCCCAGCAGTACCTTGACCGAAAGAATACAGAATAAAGCCGCGATATAACGAAAACCGCCGCCCGAGATCGCGGGAAAAAAGTAACCGATGAATACCCCGATCGCCGCCGCCGGCAGATAAAGCGACGGCATTCCGCAAAGGAAGGCCAGTCCGAACGGCAGTATGCCGCCTTTGATCAGCGCCTGCGCCGCGATCCAGCCGAACAGGGCGACCGACGTATGCGCCGCGGCCGCGCGCAGCAGGTCTGTCCGGTCGGATGCGTGTATCCGTTCCGTAATTCTGACCGATTCTTTCATAAAAAACACCGCCGTATCATATAATGGTATTTGATGCTTGTTCCATTATACGGTACGGCGGTCAATTATTTTGTCAAACGGACGGGTTGTTTTTACCCGTCTTTTGTCGGGGGCGGCTGTTTTGTGTCAGCCGATCTCCCGTGCTTCCAGATAAAAGCGTTTGTCATCGGCGTGACCCATTGAAAAGGTCTTGCGCGGCAGGGATCCGTCTGCCCTTACAGCCGGGAAGAGTTCTTCTTTGCTCATGCCGTCAAACAGAAAACCGACGGTATTTTCTTTGCGGCATAACCGACGGGTGTTTTCAATGCCGTGGATATAGTCGATCTTGCATTCGGGGTGACGGGTAAGGTATCCGTCCAGAAACGCCTGCAATGTGCCGACGCAGAGATTGGCTTTCGGCGCGACGGCGATCTGCTTTTCGTTATCTCCGTATACGCAGGTGAACTGCTGCGGATGCTCGCTTTGTGTTCCGCAGGCGTCGGTGAATTCGGTGATCAGCTGTTCGGGATCGGCCCCGAAAACGACACGGTAGATCGGCTCGAATTCCAGCGCCGCGTCATGAATGTTGACGATCTCCACCAGCGCGTAGCGGTTGCGTTCGGTCGGGTTTTGTTCATAACACGCCTTCGCGGTCGCCAGAGAATGGTTGCCGTCACCGACACAGAAAAGCAGTCCGTTCTGCGCGGCCTGCAAATCATCCATGGCCGCCAGGACCTGCCGCATGGCCTGATCCGACAGTTTGCGGCCCGTAATATGACCGCCGTTCTGCATCAGATCAAAATCATACAGGACGGAAAAGTCGTTTTTGCCGGCTTCCAGCGATCCGAAAACGCTGTTGTCCGGATCGTCCGCCAGCAGTAAAACGTGCGGCAATTCCAGCGGCGCGTTTTCACGGATTTTGACCCGGGGCGGAATGCGTTCCAGCACGGTCTCCTCGGTGGCACGGATGGCGGC
>JAZRWX010000153.1:0-10456 GCA_045599905.1 Acutalibacteraceae bacterium | reverse complement strand
GTTCCTTCGCGCCCATGCACACCCCGAGGCGTGCCATTTCGGCAAGACCGCGGGTGATCAGCGCGGCTTTGCTGTTGTCGCCCAGACCCAGTCCGTCACAAAAACCGGCACAGATTGCGATCACGTTTTTCAGCGCACCGCCGAGTTCGACCCCGATCAGGTCAGCGGACGTATAAATCCGCAAAAATTCAGTTGACATCAGATCCTGC
Organism: Acutalibacteraceae bacterium; assembly: GCA_045599905.1. GTDB lineage: Bacteria > Bacillota > Clostridia > Oscillospirales > Acutalibacteraceae > UBA737. Next base: position 10,247 of record JAZRWX010000153.1, on the reverse strand, counting down.
ACGATTTCCGCCACCGACGTGGAATCCGAGGCCGCCACGACGGACGTCGGAATGCGGCGCGAAACTTCTTCCGCGTGCGAGGGGCCGGACAGAACGGCAGTGGGCACGTCCGGCAATTCCTGCCGAATGACCTGAGAAAGACGCAGAAGCGTGTTTTTTTCCAAGCCCTTGGAAACATTCACCACAATGCCGAAATCGCTTTGCAGAGCCAATTTTCGCGCCGTTTCGCGAATCGCGATGGACGGCACGGCAAGAATGGTCAGTTGTGATCCCTTTACGCAGGAAAGATCGGTCGTGATCTCGATATCCTCCGGCAAAGTGATTCCGGGTAAAAGACGTTCGTTTCCGCGCTTTTCCCGAAGCATTTTCACCTCGTCCTCAAAGGGAGACCAAATTTTTACGGTATGCCCGCGGTGATGGGCGGTCATGGCCAGCGCCATGCCCCAACCGCCGGCACCTAAAACGGATACTTGTATCATTCAGGATTTTCCTCCGAAATTGATTTTCTTTTCTTCCCCGTTCAGCAATCGCTGAATGTTGGAACTGTGGCGTGCCACGATAAGACAGCCCATGATCAGACTCATGATGATCTGCGGTGCCAAAGCGGCGCCGGCATCATGAAAAACAAAAGACAGTACCACCACGACCACCACTGCCGCCAGCGAACTGATCGAAACAATGCGGGTCAGTAAAAAAGTGACCGTAAATACCGCCAGACCGATCAGAATAGCCGGTGTGGAACAGACCAGAAAGATCCCCACCCCGGTCGACACACCTTTTCCGCCGCGGAACTGGAAAAAGATCGGATATAAATGTCCGAGCATACACGCCACGCCGCAAAGATACGCGCCGTAGATCGGCCGCGCGCCCTCAAAACCGTTGGCGGTCATATAATCAAACACGTATTTCCCCATTTCGCAGGCCACAAAGCCCTTCAACAGGTCACAGACAAAGGTCAGTGTTCCGGGTAACACGCCCGCCACACGCAGCGCATTGGTCGCGCCCGCATTGCCGCTGCCGTAATCCCGTACATCGCGGTCTTCAAACAGACGGGTGAAAATCACGGCAAAATTCACACTGCCGATCAAATACGCGGCGACGACCGTCACGATTGCCGTCATCATCATTTGCCTTCTCCTCTTTCCCGAATCACGAACCGTACCGGTGTTCCTTCCAGCCCGAAGGTGGAACGGATCTGATTTTCCAGATAACGCTGATACGAAAAATGGAACAGATCCGCACGGTTGCAGAAGCAAACAAAGGTCGGCGGGCAGGTCGATGCCTGCGTCATGTAGTAAATTTTCAAACGTCTGCCCTTATCGGTCGGCGGCTGTACGCGCGCCGTGGCATCCGCCAGGATATCATTCAGTTTGCCCGTGGAAATACGCATGGTATTCTGGGTGTAAACATACTTGATCAATTCAAACAGCCGATCCAGACGCTGTCCGGTTTTGGCGGAAATGAAAATGATCGGCGCATAGGGCATGAATGAGAAGTCGTTCATCAGTTTTTTGCGGTATTTATCCATTGTCTGACCGTCTTTTTCAACGATATCCCACTTATTCACCGCAATGATACACGCCTTACCCTGTTCCAGCGCAAGACCCGCGACCTTGGAGTCCTGCTCGGTGAAACCGTCGTGACCGTCGATGAGGATCACACAGACGTTTGCGCGTTCGATCGCCATTTTGGCGCGCAGAACGCTGTATTTTTCGATTTTATCGTCGACACGGCTCTGACGGCGCAGACCGGCGGTATCAATGAAATTGAACCGTCCCTGCTCGTTTTCAACGACCGTATCGATCGCATCCCGTGTTGTACCGGCGATATCCGAAACGATCGACCGTTCCTCGCCCGAAATTTTATTCACCAAAGACGATTTTCCGGCGTTCGGTTTCCCTATCACGGCAACGTTGATGACCTCGTCATCGTCCTCGTCAAAAAGTTCGTCCGGCAGATACTGAAACACAGCGTCCAGCAGATCCCCCGTGCCGTGACCGTGCACGGACGAAACGGCGACCGGATCCCCCAGACCGAGATTATAAAACTCATAAAATTCCAGCGGCGCTTCACCGACGCGATCACACTTATTGACGCACAGCACGATCGGTTTGCCGCTGCGCTGCAACATGGAAGCGATTTCCATATCGGTCGCGGTGACACCGGTTTGCAGATCGGTCACCATAATAATAACATTGGCGGTTTCGATCGCCAGTTGTGCCTGCGAGCGCATTCCCGCCAGAATGACGTCATCGGTTTTCGGCTCGATCCCGCCGGTATCGACCAGCATGACCTTGCGGTTCAGCCATTCGGCATCGGCATAAATACGGTCACGGGTGACACCCGGCGTATCGTCCACAATAGACATACGCTGACCGATCAATTTATTAAAAAGCGTAGATTTTCCAACATTCGGCCGTCCGACGACAGCCACGATCGGTTTAGCCATGACTTCCTCCTATGATTGCCTGGTTCAATGATTCCCCGTCGTTATCGACCGGGATCACCGGCACACCTAAACGGCGTGACACTTCCTCCAATGAAATACTGTCTAAAAACAGATCCCCCTCGGCACGAAGCATGACCGATGGGATCAGCAATTCTTCGCCGAGTTCTTTCCCGTTCAACTGTTCCAGCAGATCGGTCGCCGTAACAAGCCCTGCTACTGTGATCCGTTCGCCGAAAAAGTGATTGACGATTGTATATACGTTTACCGACAGACCGTCGGTTTTTTCTTCACAGTTTTTTGCGATCTCTTTCATTAACGGCGCGGCGGCAACGCCGGTAGCGATACTGACCGTTCGGCCGGTCGCCTTTTGCGGCGGCATTCCGTCGAGTGACTGCCGTGCGTCTTCACGCAGCAGTGCCCATAAGCCGACACCGTTTTCCAGTTGCAGAAAGTCGCCGTAATACGACGCGGGCGGAATTTCACGTCCGCTTAAAAGATAAAACTCATCCGCACCGTAAACGCGGCGTTCACCGTATTTTCGGACACATTCATCCCCGAACCGGTCCAGAATATCCAACACGTTTTCCGCGGTTTGCCGGTCAAAAGGAACCAGTTCCGTCAATCCCGCGCGGCATTTGGTCAATCCGACCGGGACGGCGGCGATACATTCCACCATTTCCAATGCCGTCAGATCCCGCAAAGAACATTCCAGCTGTTCCCCGTCATTCCAACCGGGACAAAGCACCAGCTGGCAGTTCATCCGGATTCCGGCATCATTGAAACGGTCCATGACCGAAAGCACCGAGCCGGCGTTTTTATTGGTCATCATCCGGACACGCAATTCCGGATCGGTGGTATGTACTGAAATATTGATCGGGCTGATATGCATTTTGATAATACGGGAAATTTCATGTTCGGTAATATTGGTCAGCGTAATGTAGTTGCCGAACAGAAACGACAGGCGGGAGTCGTCATCCTTAAAATACAGACTTTCCCGCAATCCCTTCGGCAGTTGATCGATAAAACAGAAAACGCACTTGTTTTTGCAGGAACGTTTTTCATCCATGAGATAAGTATTGAACAACAGACCCAGTTCTTCGTATTCCTCTTTGCGGATGCGGTATTTTTTCTGTTTGCCGTCTGCCTTTTCGACCACGACCGAAAGACGCGCGGCGTTCTGGTAAAAACGGTAGTCCAGCACATCCATGATTTCGCTTTTACCGATTTTCAGCAGACGGTCCCCCGGCAGAATACCGGCCTTTCCGGCAGGGCTGTTTTCTTCCACGCCCCGTATCACAACGGACATTCGTTTTCACCACCATTTCAAAAAAACAGAGGAGGATCGCTCCCCCTCTGTATTTTGTAGATTATTCCGCGACCTTAACAACCTCACGGTCATTGTATTTGCCGCAAGCGGGGCAAAGTCTGTGCGGACGCTTATATTCGCCGCAGGACGGACATTTGACCAGTGCCGGTGCACTGATCTTCCAGACGTTGTTTCTTCTCTTATCACGTCTGGCTTTCGATGTTTTTCTCTTCGGAACTGCCATTGTTCAGCCCTCCTTCATGAACTAATCTCTATCTTCGGTTAATAAATCCGCTAATTTTTTAAGGCGTGGATCAATTTCCTTCTGATCGCACGAACACGCACCCTCGTTCAGATTTTTGCCGCAGGTCGGGCAAAGACCTTTACATTCCTGATGACATAAAAACTTGGTCGGCAGGCTGACATACACCTCGGTATAAACGAGCTCGTCCACATCGAGCTGCATATCGGGAACAGTCAGGATGGTGTCGCTTTCCTCCCCCTCAATGGAGACGGCCAGCGCCTTACTGAAAGGAACGGTAAAGGTTCTGACGACCGGCATGCCGCAGCGGTCACAGAATCCGTCATAAGTATATGACATTTCCAGCCGCAATTCCACCATACCGGCACGATTGGAAACCGAGCCGCTGATCTTGACGGGCTTTTTGAGCGGATAAGCGCCCGCGTGATCGACCTCGTGCATATCCAATTCGTGTTCAATCGGCAATACAGCGCCTTCGTTTGCAAAAATGCGTTTCAAATCCAGCGTCATACTTCCACCTCTATCGTCACAAAGTTTATTATAGCGATACTTGGCGGCTTTGTCAAGATTTTCTTTCAAAAATCCTCGCCTTTTTTAGAAGAAAAACGTCCCAAAAGTTCAAAAGGCCGGAATACGTCATCGGTTTGGCTTTCATAAGCCGAATGATATTGCAATTCTTTACAGTATGCCGCCTCTTCTTCGGGGACGGTGCCCATCGGAAAAGAGCATACCGCGCCGAACAGCAACACCAGCAGAAAATAACGGTTCATTTTTTGCATCCCTCCATCATTAGTTTCTGCCGAAACCATGACGGTATGCAAAATCGGAACACCCGACTTTTTCCAAATCGAAAAAAATCGGGTGTTTTCTGAAAAATTAAGGCAAAATATAAATATTTACGTTTCTGCGGCCAAAACTGTAACATTCGGCCAGCGTATCGTAAAACAGGTCCACGTTGGTGGGACGGCTGTGAATGAATCCGCCGGTATCCGCGGCGATCGCGTAGCCGTACACGATCCTGCCGTCGGTCGAAACGATATACATTTTCGTTCCGTACGGGATCACGTTCGGATTGACCGCGATATATCCCGGCTGCGGTTTGACACCGGTCGCGCAGCGATGACCGCTGTGAGTATACGCCGTGGCCTGGACTGTCATTTTCTTTTTGTATTTTACCGGAACGTTATTGGCGTCCAATTCGATCGGTTTCCCGGATTTCAAAGTCGAAACGCACCTGACCGATTCGCTGGTACGAACGGCTTTCGCAGTCGGTGTTTCCGCCTTTTTCGCGGCAGCTTTCGGTTTTGTACCGACCGTACGCAGTGTATCGACCGGTTTTCTTACTGTTTTTACAGCGCCTTTTGTGCGTTTGACAACCTTGCCGTTGACTTTTTTATAGGTGTAGGTGGTTTTTTCAAGACCGTCTTTTCCGTCGACGATCTGTTCCACACCTTTTTCCAGCTTATCAGAATAAACCGTTTTGGTTTTATGCGCGATTTTTTTCGTGCGGACTTTTTCGGTATAATCAATATCCGTATAATCGATATATACCGTTTCACGGACCTGTGCATCGGCTGACGGCTGGATCATATCATGACGGTCGACCGTATAACCGGCTTCTTTCAGGATTTCGGCGACGGTGCCGCCGCGTGTTAAAAATTCCGCCGTTTTGTCTGCCACCGTAATATATACGGGGAAAACGTACTGCATGGCATCCGAAGACGCTTTTTCCGTAACATCCGCGGCAATAATGCGGTACTGTTCGGTTTTGGACAGCGGTTCCGGCAGTAATTCCGACGCGGCAGCAGCCGACCCGTTCTTTTCACCGGAAACAGGATACGTGCCGAACGTTTGACGTAATTCCACAACGGAAAGCGCCGACAGCAGGCACAGTACCATGATCAACGAAATGCGTCCCCACTGCCAAAGACTGATCGTCTTTTCCGCGGGTTTCATATCGTTTGTTTTCTTTTGAAACATGAAAGGACTCCCTTGCATTTTACACCCGAAAAGGGCGCTTTTTTCAAAGCATTCGTTATTATATACAAACAACCTCCCCTTGTCAAGCCGTTATCAGGGGGATGTTTTTGTGGAAAATGCACAAAATTACAAATCAATTACAAAATGTTACAAAGTTGTAACCATTGTTTTTTATCGAGTTTTACATTTTTTGTCATAAACCGTTGTGCAAAGCGCCAATTTTACCAAGCGGCAACTTTCCGCCCGTTTTCGACAAAAAGTTACAACTTTTTAACTTTACAACAGGACTGCCCTATGTTAATATATTATATATAAATAATATATGTTTATTCCTTTAATTCGGTACCGTGATGCCGTCAAGGTAATCGGGTCTTGACCCGGTCAATTTGTACGTTTATGCAAAGAAACGGCACCGCGCAGTTATGCCCGGTGCTTTTTTTATGCCTGAGGGGGACGGTTTTATGTCACGCTATAAAGCAACTTTAATGGACGATGCGGCCATTTCCCGCGCGCTGAAGCGCATTTCACACGAAATACTGGAACGCAATAACGGTTGTGAAGACCTGTGTATTATCGGCATTCACCGCCGCGGTGTACCGTTGGCGGAAATCATTGCCCGGAACATTGAACAGATCGAAGGGAAAGCGGTGCCGGTGGGCAGTCTGGATATTACCTTCTACCGGGACGATCTTTCACACATTTCCGCCGATCCCGTACTGGCCGACGCACTGCTTCCGTTCAGCATTACCGGAAAAAAGGTCATTCTGGTGGATGACGTTCTTTATACCGGACGGACGGCGCGCGCCGCGCTGGACGCACTGATGAACAAGGGACGCGCCGCCGAGATCCAGCTGGCCGTTCTGGTTGACCGCGGTCACCGGGAACTGCCGATACGCGGCGATTTCGTCGGCAAAAACGTGCCGACCGCCAAAACCGAGCGTATTTCGGTGCGTATTCCGCCGTATGACCCCAACACAGCCGTTGAACTGTATGAGGAATAAAGCAATTCCGGACCCGAAAAGTCCGTTTTGATAAATCAATACTCAATATGTTAAAAATGGAGGAAGAGAATTATTATGAAAATGATTTACAACGTCAAAGACAAACCCAAATTCGGGCAAGTAATCGTATTTGCTTTCCAGCAGTTACTTGCCATCATGGCGGCAACCATCGCCGTACCGATCATCACCGGTAACGGAATGGACATCGCGGCGGCGCTGTTCGGTGCCGGCGTCGGAACGCTGGTTTACGTTTTGTTCACCAAAGCGCAAAGCCCGGTATTCCTCGGTTCATCCTTCGCGTTCCTCGGCTCGATGGCGGCGGCTTTTGCCGGTGCTGTCAGCGCACAGGCCGGTTTTGTCGGGCTGATCCTCGGTGCTTTCTTCGCCGGACTGGTTTACGTCGTCATTGCTTTGCTTGTTAAATTCGTCGGTGTCGGCTGGCTGAACAAACTGATGCCCGCCGTCGTTATCGGACCGACCGTTGCTATTATCGGTCTTTCCCTTGCCGGAAACGCTGTCGGTGATCTGCAAACCGCGCCTGCCGGCGGTCACACGCTGCTGGCTGTTCTCTGCGGACTGATCACCCTGATCGTCGTTACGCTCTGCTCGACCTACGGCAAAAAAATGGCAAAACTGATCCCGTTCATTCTCGGTATCCTTGCCGGTTACGCCGTTGCGGCGATCCTCACCTTTATCGGTAACGCCACCGGAACTGACGCGCTTAAAATCATTGATTTCAGCGCACTGACCGCACTGACCAAAGACGGCATCGGATTCAGCACTTTCATTGCATTGCCGAAATTCACCTTTGTGGAAGCCGCGAAGGGCGTTAAAGACATTGACGGCGCTTATATCGCTTCCATCGCAGTTGCCTACATCCCGGTCGCGTTTGTGGTCTTCGCGGAACACGTTGCCGACCACAAGAACATTTCCAGCATCATCGGCACCGACCTGTTAGAAGAACCCGGTCTGCACAGAACCCTGTTGGGTGACGGTGTCGGCTCGATGGTCGGCGCGTTCTTCGGCGGCTGCCCGAACACCACCTACGGTGAATCGGTCGCTTGTGTTGCCATCAGCCGCAACGCTTCGGTCATTACGACCATCGTGACCGCATTTATGGCGATCTTAATTTCCTTCCTGGCACCGGTCACCGCGTTCCTGCGTTCGATTCCGAACTGCGTTATGGGCGGTGTCTGCATGACGCTGTACGGCTTCATCGCGGTCAGCGGTCTGAAAATGCTGCAACCGGTCGACCTGAACAAAAACCGCAACCTGTTCGTTGCTTCCGCCATTCTGATTGCCGGTATCGGCGGTCTGGCGCTGAACTTCGGCAAGGTCACCATCACCTCCATTGCCACCGCGCTGATCCTCGGTATCATCGTCAACACCATCCTTTCCCGTGAGAAAGAAGAGCCCGCTGAAACCAACGATCAGTAACATAAAATAAACATTGATCCCGCCTGCTTCGCAGCAGGCGGGATCTTTCTTTTTCTACATTATTTTGTTGTTTAATTTTTCCGTACAGCTCTTTATTGATCGGTGAACGGCAGGATCATCGCGCACCGCAAAAACGGCTGCTTCCCCCTGTAAATAAGCAAAAAGCAAGCCGGTGTTTCCATGGGTGAAACACCGGCTTGTCCGTTTTTAATTACTGTTCGGGATATTCGATCTTGTTGATCTTGAACTGTTTGGTGACGGATTTCACTTCTTCAAACTTCAAGGTACCGATATAGGTATCGATTTCGGTGTTGAATTCTTCATCCTTCAATTCATGCAGCAAAGAGGTGTGTTGATCTTCACGGGTCTTATCGACGTAGTAGAAATCTTTTTTCAGATTCAAACGAACCAGCAGAACCAGTTCGGTAGCGCCCTCTTCGACCTTACCCTTATTCAGGCCGATGACCGTAACTTCACCGTTCTTCATCTTGGAAGCGGTTTCATAGTTCGCATCATTTTCGTCGATAACCGTTGCGTGTTCGGTCAGCGGACCATCTTTGGCCTTTTCTTCCTTTTCCTCTTCCTTGGCGCCTTCATAGTCGTGCATGACTTCGTCAAAGTTCTTTTTGCCGCTCTTGATCGCCTTTTCATAACCCTGGACCTGTTTGACCAGTTTGGCAACTTCGGCATCGGAAAGGTTCGTGGTATTGCCCGATTCATCCTGCGAAGTCAGCGGAACGCTTAACTTACCGACCAGGATATTTTCTTTCAGGATCTTTTCGTTCAGTTCCTTATCGGAAACTTCTTTTACGCCGTCCTTATCATACAGATGATTGAAATACAGCGTTTCGTAATCGGTCGAATCGATCGCGTAATCCGGCATGGTGCCGCCGTTCTGATAAGCAGACATCATCATCTGATAATAGGTGCTGTTGAAAACGCTGCTGCTGTATTCGGTGCAGAACTTAATGAAAGTATCTTTGCCGACACCGTTGACTTCATACAAGGTGGAAAAACCGCCGTCCCAGAAATCGTTGATAAAACGGTTCAGTTCCGAAACCGCTTTTTCATCCGGTTTCAGATCGGCTTCTTTACATTTAAGTTCAAAAGCGGCGATCTTTTTCAGCGTATCGATCGCGGTATCTTTGACCCATTTGTCATAAGCTTTTCCGTCGACCTTCTGCTTGCTGTAATTGATTTCTTCGTTTTCGGTGTCTTTGCCTTCTTCCTGCAAAGCGGAATTGACCTTACTGCGGGCTTCCTGATCCGCTTCTAAAACAGCGCACATATAATAGCCGGAAGTAAAGGTGACGTCGCCGACCTTGACGGCGGCCTCGCCCGGTTTGTGACAGCCGCAGAAAGACACACCGATAACGGCGATCAACAGTACGGCAACCAGTTTTTTGATTGTGTTCATGATCATTCCTCCATAAGAGTAAAATATAACATATAAATTATATAACAAAGCGTTCAAAAAGTCCACAAAAATTTTAGAAATAACGGAATTTTCTGGTAGACGGTCATAATGCCCCGACAATTTCGCTGACCAGATCGTTCATCCGCTGTTTCGGTTTCAGCAGAATCCGGTATGCGGCACCGTTGGTCAGCGCCAGCGTAAAGCGTTTGCCGAACGCATTGGTCAGTTTTTCCACGACTTCGGGCTTGGGTGCCGGTGTATGCAGCAATGCGGCGGTCGGTGTGCCGGTGATCTCGGTAATGCCGGCGGCATCCGCTTTATTGCGCAGCAGGGCGATTTCGATCAGTCCCATGACCGCCTTGGGCGGATCACCGAACCGGTCGCACAGTTCGTCC
>JAZRWX010000152.1:0-8496 GCA_045599905.1 Acutalibacteraceae bacterium | reverse complement strand
TTATATATCTTACAATCAGAATTGATGGAAAGATTTTTAGTTTCATCTATACCGACACAAACAAATACAACATTTTCAAAATTCGCATTTAAGAAATCTGCACATTCAAGATTGCAGTTTATAAAACACACATTTTTTAATTTAGCATTTTTGAAGGAAGACTTTTTTAAATTGCAATTACAAAAATCAACACCTATTAATTCTGCTTCGTTAAAATTGCATTTTGTGACAATAGATGATTGATATCTTACATTTTCAAATTTCGCACCTTTATAAGTTAAACTGTGCATATTTGATTTGTAACAATATTTGTGAGATATTCCTTTCAATTTTTTTGAACATCTTGTTAAAGTAAAAAAGATTTTCTTATTCATAGCTAATCTGATCTGTTCTCTATTTATCCGTTTTGCTTTTCTTCTCGATAATAATTTCTTTCTTGATCTTCCCATAATTAGCCACACCTCAATTGTTTTTTCAACCGCATTATATCATATATCTGTAAAATAATCTATATCCTATATAAAACATATAGGGCGGCGAGGATTTCTCCCCGCCGCCGTGCGTCTGTTATGCGTAGATCAAGTCGTTATTGACAATCTCCGTTGCCATTTCACGGACTACGTTCATCTTCTGTACCCAAAGCATTTGATTTTCCGCTTTGAGCGCTTCCGTGATACCTTCCTTCTCGGCAAGTTCTTTTACCAGCCGAAAGAACATATTCTCCGCCTGTTCATTCAAATCAGCAAGGTATTCATTCAGCTTTCCGCTCGTCAGAAGCTCGGCGTAAACTGTTCTGCGGTGTCGCTTCAGATACCGCAAGTGCCGTTGTCCCCATATACCGATGGGGCGTCTCTCCGGCTCATCATCTCCGGCGATGAAGTAATAATCTCCTACAAGTTCGTATTTCAATCCTGTTCTTTCATCAATAATGTACTTATCCATTGTGTAATCCTCCATAATAAATGATTTTTTGATTTGTCCTATTAATTCAATCATTCCGGCTGATTACAAAAGCCGAAGGGAGAGACTACTTCGTTACGTAGTCTCTCCCTTGGGTCGCCCTTTTATTATTTCATACTATTAATTATTTCCGAAAATGCGGTGATATACTTTTCACAGCACTCCCCGACCAGTATTTTCTTTTCTGGAAACGGCAATGTTTCAAAAACAGTTTGCGCGATCTGCTTCTTCCCGTTTTCGGTTTCACCTAACACCAACTTGATTTTTTCACGGGCATCGGCATTATTTTCGGCGGAAAGAACCGTACAGCAATTAACGGCGGCGATGATCAGCCTGCCGATCGCGGAATAACCCAACCGGATTTCCGGTCGGTCCAGCCAGTTCTGCACATCGGTCCGGACTTGATTCACTCTGACTCCTCCTTCTTTTCGGCAGGAGCGGCGTCCGCTTCCGGCAAAACGGCATCCGCGGTGTTTTCGCCGTAATACGCGCTTTCAATCGGCATATTTTTTCTGCGCAGCAGATGATTGATCAACCGCCCGAACAGGTAATAACAGACGGCGAATACCGGCACACCGATCAGCATACCGAAAACGCCGAACAAACCGCCGCCAACCGTAATGGCAAAGACAACCCAGAAGGTTTCAAGACCGGTTTTATCGCCCAGAATTTTCGGGCCGATAAAGTTACCGTCCAGCATTTGCAGTAAAATAATAAAAACACCGAATGTGATGCCTTTTACCGGATTGGCCAGCAATATCAGAATAAAGCACGGGATCCCGCCGAGGTACGGTCCGAAGACGGGAATGATATTGGTAATTCCGACAATGACCGACACCAGCATGGTATAAGGAATTTTCAAAACCGTCACACCGATAAAGCAAAGGATGCCGATGATCAGCGAATCCAGTAGTTTTCCGTTGATAAAACCGTTGAAAATGGAATGTGTTTTTCGGGAAACATTGACGATACTGTCAGCGGTTTTGTTTTTGAAAACAGCGTAGATCATTTTCTTGAACTGCTGTAAAAACAACGATTTTTGCAGCAACAGATACAATGCGCAGATCAGACCGATGACAAAGTTTTTGAAGAATCCGACGACCGCACCAATCCCGTTGGCAACGTCACTTGCCCAAGAGAATTCCGTTACCCAGTTCGTCAAACGCGGCACCAGCGATTTTTCCATCCATTCTTCCGCTATTTTGACAGCGTCGTTTGTGATATTCCGCAGACCGGAATCCGAACGGACGGTTTTGATCATTTTATCGGACGCATTATGGATCTGCTGCGGAAGTTTCGCCGCCAGATCACTGATACAGGAAACAAATTCCGGTATGATCAAATAAAAACAAAGGGCAATGATCAATAAAAATATAAGAAGTGCCAGGATCACGCTGATCACATGGATCACTTTTTCAGCAGAATGAAAACGCTTAAAACACCGACCGCTGAAAAGTTTTTGCACGTACTTATCGAAAAAATTAACGATTGGATTAATGACATAAGCAATGATCAACCCGTAAAAAATCGGTTTAAAAACATTGATGATACGCGAAACGTGGCGCCATACAATGCCGTATTGGAACACACAAAACGCGAAAATCACGCAGGCGGCGATCAGCAGAAAGACCATTGAACCCTTCATCAGATATTCGCGTCGGATCTCTTTTTTTCTTTCAGGATCCATGTTTTATCCTCCAACCTTACTTTGCTTTGCGCGGCGCCGGTAAAGGACAGCGCCGATAATCAACACCGCTGTCAAAGCGGCAATGCTGTCTAACAGAACGTCCCCGAATTCCCCGCTTCTACCGGGAACAAAACGCTGATGCAATTCGTCCGAGCAGGCATATAATGCACCGATCGCAAAAGCCGATGCGCCCTGCCAAAACATTTTCCGTACCCGGTACAACGGAACGGTTATCCGCAGCAGTCCGCCCAGCACAAAATACAAAAAGAAATGCGCCGCTTTCCGAATCAGTTTTGCCGCGGCGGAAATGATCTCATTCTGATGTTCTTCGGTGAATTTTCTGAACCCGGGATAGAACCAGGAAAATAACAGTTTTGAAAAACCGCCGCTGGTTTTACCGGAAGCGGCGGCATTCTGTGCTGAAAGTGAAAATATCAATATCATCCAAAGTAATACCGCGGTTGTAAAAACCAACCGCAGTAAAACTTTTTTTCTGTTATCCGACATAACCGTACGGATTGACCCAATAGCCGTTACATTTAATAGACAAGTGCAGATGAATACCGGTAACGCCGTAAACGTTGCCCGTATTACCGACGTAACCCAGCACCTGACCTTGGGAAACTTCCTGTCCGGGGCTGACGGCGACACTTGCCATGTGGGCATACCACGAACTGTAATCAGCGCCGTTATGGGTACCGTGATCGACAACAACGTAGTTACCGTAACTGTTCAAGCCCCATTTGCCGTCGGCGGCAGACCAACCGCTCTTATAATAGTCGGAACGGACTACACCGTCGGCAATGGCAACAATCGGCGCACCGCCGATACCGCCCGAAGCGATATCCATACCGGTATGACCGCCGCCGAAATGCTGGGTAACACCGTAGAAACCCGGAACCGGCCAAATAAAGCCGCTGGCGTTCATAGTACGGTGTACGACCGGCTGTGCGCGGCGGATCGCTTCTTCCAGTGCCTTTTTGGCTTTTTTGATCTGCGCCTCGACATCGGCGTTTTCGTCTTCCAGATTGCTGGCCTTGTTCGCAATGGAGTTTGCGAGACGCTGTGCCTCGTTCTGTTCCGCCTGCAACTGCTGTTGCTTTGCAACGACCTGGTTGCGGATGCCGATCTGATCCGACAACAGCGCTTCGTTTTCTTTTTGGATTTTTTCAAGTTCCTTGATGTCGGAAACGATCTGCTGGATCAACTGGCGGTCATGCGAAGCAACGTTATTCGTCAGCTGTTCCAATTCAAGGAAGTTGGAAAAGTTTGACGTTCCCAAAAGAATCAGCGTAGAGTTATAGGTATTATTCATATAACTTGAACGCAGACGTTTTTTGAACGCAAGCATATTGGTATCGATTTCCCGATTCTTCTGCTCGATATTGGCTTTATTCTGACTGATCTTGCCGTTGATTTTCGCGATTTCGTTATTGCAAAGATTGATTTGTGCCTGTGTGTTATTGATTTTCGCCTGAAAAGCATTGGCGACTTTCTGCTGATCCGCACCCTGCGATTTCAGTGACTTGATCTTTGATTCCAGGTTGGAAGATTCCTGTTCCAACTGGGAGATCTTGTTGCGAAGATCGGACTGGGTATCAGCCGAAGCCGTTGAAAAGCCGATCGAAATGACCGTGACGGCAATCACAAGACACCACAAAATCGTTTTTCTGCAAAAGTTTTTCTTCATGCTGCTCTCCTTATTAAATAGCCGCAAATTCACTGCCCTCACGGCGCAGGTATTTACGTATCATAATAAAGCTGCCGAAAGCGCCTGCCGCAACACCGATGATCAGGAATATACCCAGCAACCGCAAAGAAGTCGACGCAAAACTGACTACATTTCCGCCGATGGTCTTGCTGATCGTTTCGGTCGCCACGCGGTAACAGAAATAGACGGTGGCTTCGGATATAAGTGCCGAGAAAATACCGATCAGTATACCTTCCACCACAAACGGGATACGGATAAACGCATTCGTGGCGCCGACCGCCTTCATTATGCTGATTTCCAGTTTGCGGTTATACATGGTAATGCGGATCGTATTGGAAACGATCATCAGGGAAATGGCGATCAGAATGACCATGATCGCGAAACCGGCAAAGGTAATACCTTTTTTCAGTGCCTCGATCTTTGAAGCGGCATCCCGATGAGAACGGATCACGTCGATCCCTTCCAATTCGGCGATCTGTTCCAAAGTCGTATCAAACTTGCCCATGTCTTCCATGGAAATTTTCGCGGCGCAGGAAATGGGGTTTTCTCCGTCTTTTTTCAGCTTTTTGAAATACTTACTGTCCTGCTTTGACATGAACTGAATAGCTTCGTCAAAAGCGTCGGTACTGGAAATGAACTCTACCTTATTCACGTTATCAAGCTGCGCGATCTGATCACACAACGCCTGTGCTTCCTTTTCGTCATGAATGGCGTAATCGGAATAACGGATGCCGTTTTTATCGGGCTTGTCGTTTTTGACCTTCTTTGCCGGGGCGGCCGAATCGTCAGTCTTGGTCTTGGCAATCAATTCATGGCAGAGCGCCCAGTTTTCGTCTTCCAGATAAACCGCAAGACTACTGCCGTTTTTATACACGCCGCCGACGCCGTCCATGGATTCCAGTTTTTCGATCAACGAATCCATTCTGGCAGAAGAAACGTTTTCAATATAAATGCCGCGCGGATACGGATTATCATTCTTTTTGGAAAGTTTCAGATAATCGTTATACTCCTCGTCGGACATAAACTTTTTCATATAATCCAACGCGTAAACGTCCGCAATGAAAACCGGATTTTTGACGCCTTTCAAATCCCCGATTTTATAAAGCAGTTTTTGGGCCTGTTTATCATTCTTGATCGAGTAATCGGCGGAATCTTTCTTTTCAGCCTTTTCATTTTTAGCGTCCGCTTTTTCTTCGGTTTCGTCCGTTATACCGGCCTTTTCGCTTTTCTCTGTTTTTTCACCGAAGCGCGCCCAGTTATAATCTTCCATAAACGCAACAACGACATTCTGCTTTTGCAGACCCTGCAATGCCTGATTGATATTCTGTGCGACCAGATCCGCCAGACCGATAACGACCATACAGGCAACCAGAACGCCGATCGAAGCCAGCGTCATCAAGCGGTTGACCCAGGTGTTTTTGAAGCCCTCGCCGACCAGATACCGAAAACTGTGAAATTTCATTGTACGGCACCTCCTCCGGCTGCGTTATCCGCCACGATGTGGCCCCGATCCAACATAATGACCCGGTGCTGGAACTCACGAACCAGATTATGGTCGTGCGTAACCATCAGAATCGTCGTGCCGCGTTGGTTGATTTCGGTCAGCAAAGAAACGATTTCATAAGACATATTCGGATCAACGTTCCCCGTCGGTTCGTCAGCAATGATCAAATCCGGTGCGTTGACAAGTGCCCTTGCCAGACCGACACGCTGCTGCTCACCGCCGGACAATTCATTCGGCATAGAACGTGCCTTGTCCCCCAGTCCCACCTTGCTGAGCGCGGCGGCGACTTCGGTACGGATCTGTTTCCGGGTGGCACCCACGACGTGCATGGCAAATGCCACGTTCTGAAACACATTCATGGTCGGGATCAATCGGAAATCCTGGAACACAATACCCATGGTGCGGCGCAGTTTCGGAATATGTCTTCTGCGCATTTTCATCAGGTCAAAACCGTTGACCGAAATTTTACCGGTATTGGCTTTTTCCTCGCGCATGATCAGTTTCATAAAGGTACTTTTGCCGGCGCCGGAAGAACCGACGATAAAGACAAACTCACCCTTATTGATACGAACATTCACATCTTCCAAAGCGTGTGTCCCGGTTGGATATGTTTTAGAAACGCCGCGTAATTCAATGACGGGCGCATTCCCGTCAAGCGGCAACTCATTTGCACTTTTCATTATTTTTTCTCGCTTGAATTAAAATTTGACCGGTTTGTTTTTCAGATACTTATTGACCATCAGCGCGATCTTGAAGATGATGGCATGATCAAATTCACGCAGATCCAGACCGGTGATCTTCTTGATCTTTTCCAGTCTGTAAACCAGGGTGTTGCGGTGAACGAACAATTTACGTGAAGTTTCCGACACGTTCAGATTGTTTTCAAAGAACCGCTGAATGGTAAACAGAGTTTCCTGATCCAGATTATCGATAGAGCCGCGTTTGAAGACCTCACGCAGGAAGGTTTCGCAAAGTGTGGTCGGCAGCTGATAGATCAGACGGGCAATACCGAGACTGTCGTATGCCATGATGGTTTTTTCGGTATCAAAAACCTTGCCGACTTCCAATGCCGTCTGCGCTTCTTTGAAAGAACGGGCAAGATCTTTCAGGTTGTCCACCGTGGTACCGATACCGATAACGGCATGAACATAAAACTCGCCGGAGATCGTATCGGCAATAGTGGAAGCCAGACGTTCGATAACCTTCGGCTCGTTGGAAGATTTAGTTTCCTTTACCAGCGCGATATCGGTTTCATTGATATTGATGACAAAATCCTTGTTTCGGTCCGGGAACAGATTTTGCAGAATATCGTAAACCGAAACATCGTGCGTATCCAGCGCACGGATCAGAATGACGGTACGCTGAACGTCGGTATTGAAATACAGTTCACGCGCTTTCAGCGAAATGTCCCCGATCAGAATATTGTCCAAAATAATATTTTTGACGAAATTACTGCGATCGTATTTTTCGTCATAATAGAACTTGATATTGGCAAGCGCAACGGTCAGAACGCTGACGTATTTTGCACAGAGAACATCGTCCCCTTCCACAAATACGGTATAATTCGGTCCCTGCGCGGATTCCAGCAGTTTGAAAGTGAATCCGTTTTCGGCGACTACACTGCCGCTTTCCAACGCGGGAACGGTCAGTTGTTCACGAATCTTGCCGAATTCACTGCACGCGATCACGGTTCCGGTTTCGTCCAAAACACCGATGGCAGTATCGATGGTTTCTTTCATTTGCTGAATGACGCCTTGAAAAAGTCGATTAGACATAAATAAACACCCCTGAAATTCAATATAAAAATATACAATTGTATTATAAAGGAAAACATTCGAAATTGCAAGGCAATATTACAAAAAAATGAAAAATTGTTACAAATCCGTAACAGATCATAAAAATTTGAAAAAATCAGAAATTTTTGTTGACAAACTTCTCATTTGTGGTATAATAGCAAATACGTACGGTGGATGTAGCTTAGCTGGTTAAAGCGCCAGTTTGTGGCACTGGAGACCGTGGGTTCGAATCCCATCTTCCACCCCACTATTCAAAAAGCACTTTGCCGAATGGTTAAGTGCTTTTCCCTTTTGGGACAACAATTTCATATTGGGGTGTCGTCAAGCGGTAAGACACAGCACTTTGACTGCTGCATGCGTAGGTTCGAATCCTGCCACCCCAGCCACCCGAGCAGGTTTTTTAACCTGCTCTTTTTTTATGCCATAATTCCTCTAAAATCCCTTTAATAAAGGGTTTTCGAGAACTTATATGTCATTTTAATGGAGGTTGGGATTGTTCGCGTTGGGCCACAAATTGGGCTACTTTTTGCAAAAACCGGGCTACTTTTGGGCTACCTTTTTTTCGTTCTTTATGCTGAAAAGTTTATTCCGAGTCCCTGCTCAGCCAAGTATTCCTCTGCAGCCAAAATGTTATCAAATTCAAACTGATCAAACACATCACCATATATAATGTCTTCAAAAAAGAGACCGGTATGTCGCCGAAAAAATTTATCACGAAACAACGCATGGATATTGCTACGATCAACAGTCTTATCCCTCTCCTGACCAGCAGCGGCCTTGAAAGCGTCAAGGAGAAACTGAAAAAAGAACAGATCGATAAATTCCAGTTTGTCGAGCA
>JAZRWX010000151.1:0-11386 GCA_045599905.1 Acutalibacteraceae bacterium | reverse complement strand
AGCACCAAAAATGTACTTTATGGATACGGGACTTTGCGCGTATCTTTGCAAATGGCCCAATGCGGAAATGTTGGAATCCTGCGCCATGAACGGAGCTTTCTTTGAGACCTATGTGGTCAGTGAAATCGTTAAGAATTTTTATGCTTACAATAAGGACCCGAAAGAGTATCTTTTCTATTACAGAGATATTGACCAAAAAGAAATTGATCTAATCTATGTGAATGCCGACGATATTTATCCCATCGAAGTAAAGAAGGGTATGGCACCGACGAAGCCTACTAAAAATTTTGATGTGCTGAACAAATACAATTTGAACATCAAGCCGGGTCTGATTATTGACAACTGTGACCGCATTCGTCCGGTTAACGAGAAGGCATATACCTTCCCGATCTATCTCTTGTGATAACAGACAGAACAAATTGTAAGAACAGTAACGGACTGCACTCATGACTGCCGGGGGCGAACAACTTGGAACAGAAGAACAACCGTCTTCCAATGCGGACGAAATGTTACGCAAAATCGAAAGTGTGAACATTCCACAACCCTTTGGAATGGAAAGAAGTCAAGAAAAACTTCCAATGCGAATTTGACGATTTTGCGACACCATGACTGCTCTCTTTAACGCAAAACAGCTTGCTGAAGTTTTCGAAAAGTCTTTGTTTTAGCGGCTTTTTGGCATTTATTACAGCTTACGATAGAAGGGGTCAAATTACTCCCTAAACGTAAGCTGTTTTTTGCAAGTTTTTTTAGCCGCAAATCAGTCATTTGTATGTATGGTAAAAGGGGGATATAGGCAGGTTTTTCTGCTTCCAAATACGGAACGAACATTTCGGCTTGGTGCGGTTATCAAAAGCGGTGTTGCAAATGCATCAAGCGGACCCCGGATCCATGACTTATACGTGGAAGACGGTCGCGCGTACATTACCTTTTCACCGAGTGTCCGTGTTACAATGACGACGGCCTGCCGTCATACGGAAGTGAAATACGCCGACCCCGGACTGACTGTGACGTCAGCGGATTTCCCGATCCACGGCAATGACGGCTATATCCGTTTCACCGTTTTGGATTCCGCCGGTCATCCCGCCTATACACGCGCCTATTTCCTGGATGAAATAAAAGGGATCTGATCGTTATCCGATCCTATTCTGCGGAGGAAAAAATAATATGAGTAAAGACACGATATCGGAATCCGGCAAGGCCGACACACCCTTTGTTCCGACGGGGGATATCGGGTCCGACCTGCAAAGTTTTCCTGAAATAAAAACAGAGGAATATCAAACTTCCCAATGGAACGGTTTTGAACGGATCGATTTTCGCTTTGACGGACGCCGCGCCATTGTTGTGTTTCCGGAACAGGTGACTTCCGATAACAAATGGCTCTTCAAAACAGAATATTTTGATGCCTTTCCGGCGTTTGAAATCGAAATGCTGCGGCGCGGTTACGCGTTGGCGTATATCGAAAATAAAACCCGCTGGTGCCTGCCCGAAGATATTGACGTAAAAGCGAAATTCAGCGACTTTTTGCAAAAGGCATTCCATTTTAATAAAAAATGCCTGCCGGTCGGGATGAGCTGCGGCGGTCTGCATGCCGTTTATTTTGCCGGGAAATATCCGGAATACGTGGCGGCTTTGTATCTGGACGCGCCGGTGCTGAATCTGTTAAGTTGTCCCTGCGGCGTCGGACTTTCCGGCAAGGGAATGTATGACGAATTCGTGGCGGCAACGGGTTATACCGTATACGATATGATCAATTACCGGAATCACCCGATCGATTGGGCGGATCATCTGATCCGCGCGGGGATCCCCGTTTTTCTGGTGTGCGGCGACAGTGATACCACCGTCCCCTATACCGAAAACGGCAAGGTGTTGTACGAAAAATATAAATGCGCAAATGCGGTGATCGAACAGATCGTCAAAAAAGATTGCGATCATCATCCGCACGGACTGACGGATCATACCCCTCTGATCCGTTTTGTGCAAAAATATTACTGATAAATTTTCGATCACGTAGGAAACGGAGGCGTTACATTTGATGCAGAACGCTCATTGGATCTGGCTGCCGGAATCGCGTTACCGTGATTTGCAAAAAACAGTTGTTTCTGTTTTTGATCCGTCTTTTCAGACCGTTCCTTTTGCGGTCGCGCAATTCAAAAAAGAAATTTTCAGTGCCGCCGGCATTCGGAGCATCCGTATCTGTATCAGCGCGGATGTAAAGTTTCAACTGTATATCGGCGGGCACCTGATCGGTATGGGACCGGTTTGCTCCGGCGGGGATTACGGCAATTCTCTGCCCATGCCGGTACGGTATTACAATACCTATGAAATCCCGTGGAATAAAGAATCGGCGGAGATTCTGGTGGATGTTCAGAACCTTCCATACGTTCAGAGTGATATGTCGCAGGGAACACCGGGACTGATCGCCGCCGTGGAATGGACCGATACGACCGGCGCTTCGTTTCGTGCCGTGACCGATGAACAGTGGGCGGTACGATTGGATCGCCGCCGCACGGCGGTCGGTGTGTTTGATGAAACGGCTTTGCCGGACGAGTGGCTGCCGGCGGAGATCGTCTTGAACCAATGTGAATTGGAAGCCGCGCCGATCCCGATGCTGACGTTTGAAAAGTGTCCGCCGCAAAATTTCGAGCCTTTCACGGTTTTGCCCGGTCAGACGGTTCAAAAACGGCTGGATTGGGATATGGTATACGCGCTCCATTATGTTCTGCGCGCCAAAGCGACCGATACCTACGAAATAGAAATAGCTGATTTCGAGCGTTTCCGAGAAAAAGCGGAGGTCTGCGAAAACATCATCGCGTCCGGCGATCTTGAACTTACAAATCCGGAAATGCGAAGCGCGTCCGCCGTTCTTCTCACCGTGAAAAATACCGGAAAACAGCCCGTTGAAATTTCGGATTTTTCCGCCTTTTACGTTCATTGCCCCATTATATGGGAAGGCGATTTCATCTGCTCGGACGAGCGGCTGAATTCCGTTTACCGACTGGGAAAACATACCCTTGCGATTTGCCGGCAGACGATCGAACTGGACAGCCCCATGCACCAGGAAAACCTCGGCTGTACGGGCGACTACTATATCGCGATGCTGATGAACGCCATGACCTACGGGGATATGCGGCTTTCCGCGCTGGACCTGATCCGCACGGCACGCTACCTTGAAATGACGGACGGTTATTTGTTCCACACGACCTATGGAATGCTGTGGATCCAAATGCTGTTTGACTGTTACTTATTCAGCGGGGATCTGTCCCTGCTGGAATTTTGCCGACCGGCGCTGGATCGGTTGCTGAACCGGTTTGCCGGTTACGTCGGTGAGCGGCATATCATTGACCGCGCGCCGAATTATATGTTCCTCGACTGGCTGACGGTGGACGGGTATTCGCTTCATCATCCGCCCATGGCGCTGGGGCAGGCGCCGCTCAACGCGTTTTATTACGGCGGATTGCAGACCGCGCGGAAGATTTATGATCTGCTCGGTATAAAAACCGCGGCGGCACAGTGTGAAAGCCGCGCGGCCCTGCTGAAAAAGGCGTTTTCGGAATTATTCTTTGATCCCTGCCGGGGTCTTTACTTTGACGGGTTGAACGAACATTATACACCGAACGACTGGTGCCCCGAAAACAGCGAACGGCGGTATTTCAGTTTGCATACCAACGCACTGGCGGTATTGTACGGACTGGCACCCCGGGAAGAGGCGGCCGCCATTCTGAAACGCGCGCTGGAAGATGAAACACTGCCGACACCACAGCCCTATTTTATGCATTTTGTGTTGGAGGCGATCGACCGCGCCGGACTGTTTGAAACCTGCGGAATGCGGCAGTTTGAACGGTGGAACTGTATGCTGGAATTCCAAAAAGGTTTGCAGGAGGGCTGGCAAAGCGGATGCGGCAGTTACGAGTTTGATTACAGCCACGTCTGGGGCGGCACACCGACCTATCAACTGCCGCAAAAAATCCTCGGTCTGGAAATCCTGACGGCGGGCTGGCGGAAAATCCGTTTGCGTCCGCGGCTGTTCGGGTTGGAATTTGCCCGGATCACCGTACCGACACCGTTCGGTATGATCCGTGCTGAACTGTCCCGTCGGGACGGCATGAAACTTTGCGTACCACATGAAATCGAAGTGGATGGACCGGTGGCTTTTGAAGGGAATACTGTTGAAAGTTCTTACTTTGAAGGGAGAAGTAACGATGAAAAAATATGATGTCGCGGCGTATATCTGGCCGGCCTATACCGGTGATGAGGCCAGAACACGCATTTTCTGGCCCGACGGTTACGGCGAATGGGAAACCGTCAAGGAGGCAACGGCGCGTTTTCCGGGGCATGAGTGGCCGCGCAAACCGCTTTGGGGTTATTGCAATGAGGCAGACCCCTATGTCATGGAAATGCAGATCGAGGCGGCGGTTGATCACGGCGTCAACGTCTTTATCTATGACTGGTACTGGTATGATAACCGTCCGTTTTTGGAACAGTGCCTCAATAACGGCTTTTTGCAGGCCAAGAATCGCTCGAAAATGAAGTTTTATCTGATGTGGGCGAATCACGACGTGACCTACGGTTGGGACCGCCGCATTTCGCAGGCGGATTACGATACCGTGATCTGGCAGGGGGCCGTCAATTCGGAACAGTTCCACACCATCGCACTGCGCTGGCTGGATAAATATTTCCATCTGCCCGAATATTACTGTATCGACAACCGCCCGGTTTTGAGTATCTACGATCTGCAAAACCTGATCAGCGGACTCGGTGGGGTGGAAAACGCCCGTAAGGAACTGGAATGGCTGGATGCCGAGGCAAAGAAACAGGGCTTTGACGGAATGCATTATCAACTGGTCAAGTTCGGAACGGTCAAGACCAATCTGTCCGGCTTTGACGGCGGCGAGCGTGTCTTCCAACCTCGGGATCTGATGGCGTATCTGCCGTTTTCCTCACTGACCCACTATCAGTTTGCACATTTTGACCCCATGAACACCGACTATGCCGAGGTTATGGAACATGTGCGCGAGGAATGGGCGGAATGTGAACGCGATTTTTCCGTGCCATATTTTCCTCATGTTTCGATCGGCTGGGACAACACACCGCGGTATTCGGGTCATATCAACAATGTGGTCAAAAACAATACTCCCGCGGCATTTGAAGCGGCGTTGCGTGATGCAAAAGCACTTGCCGACGAAAACGGCGTGAATTTGATCACCATCAACAGTTGGAACGAGTGGACCGAAACCAGCTATTTACAGCCGGATGACCGCTTCGGCTATGGTTACCTTGATGCTGTAAAAAATGTTTTTGGAGATGAATAATATGAGTATCCGGATAAAATACGAAACCATAGCGAAAGAACCGGGCGAAAAGCGCGCGGATTGGCGTTCGCATCGGTATACCGATGTAACGGGGCTTCGCCGTGAAGAAACACGATCTTATCAGTCCCAGGATGACACGACGGATTATTATGAACGGCGGATCAGCGAGGATAACGGAAAGACCTGGGGAGAGTGGTTCCGTGAAAAAAAGGCGGCAAAGGAACTGATTGGCGACTGTGAGTTGGAAGAAGGATGTTACAGCCGTACCCGCGGCGTATATAATCCGGTTCATAACCATTATGTTACAATAACATATCAACGCGCCTATCCCGGCGGATATGAAAAATCCATTCATCATTGTTGGGATAACGGACTTTTTGACCCGACACACGTTTTTCTTGAAGTATCAAATGAAAACGGTGTGATCGGCAAACAAATGGTAAAATATGAACAAGGTGCCGAATACGATCCTGAAAACTTCACAAAAACCGATTATTTGAATACAAATCTTGGGATTTCTTGCAGCGTCATTGTTTTGAAATGCGGTGATATTCTGTTTGATATGTGTATCCCGATCAACCGCATTTGTCAAATTGCGGGGATCGACCGACAAAAAGTGTTTCCGTCTGTGCCGGGAAACGGTCACGCACCGGGGTTGATGATTTGTCGAGGCGTTTGGAATAAGCAGGAAAACAGATATGACTTTTCTTTTTCCGAGCCGCTGATTCTTGATGATCGTCAGTCTTCAAGGGGTATTTCCGAACCGATTATCGCCGAACTTCCGAACGGTAAGATATTAACCGTTGTAAGGGCATCCAATGTGATTTATGAAAATTGGAAATGCCGTATTTCACCTTATGCGCCGTGCTACAAGTTTTACGCGATTTCCACTGACGGCGGAAAATCTTTTTCACCCCTGATGCCGTGGCATTTCGACTCGCGTGAGCCGATTCATTCTCCGGCAACTTATTCCGAGTTTATCAAAAGCAGTAAAACCGGAAAACTGTATTGGATCGGCAACATAACGGAACCGTCCGAAACTTTCGGCAATTTCCCGCGTTTCCCGCTTCATATCGCGGAGGTGGACGAAGAATGGGGCGTTCTGAAAAAAGACACCCTGACCGTTATCGACACCAGGAGAGAGGGAGAAAGCAAGATGATGCAGTTGAGCAATTTCACTCTTTTCGAAAACCGGGAAACCGGAAATTACGAATTGTATCTTGCGAAACTCGGACAGTATGACTCCCGCAGCGTCTACGACTGTGAAAGTTGTAAATATGAAATTATTTTTGATGAGTAATTTATCATCGTTTAGTTTAAGGAGGAAATTTCAGAATTATGAGATATCGTTTTTTAAGATTCCCGAACGGAAAAGAAAAAGCACTGACTTTAAGTTATGACGACGGCGTTCTGTCTGATACGCGTTTGATTGAGATCGCCGATAAGTACGGCATAAAAGTAACGCTGAACATCAACAGCGACTGGATGGGGAACCCCGGTCGTTTATCGGCGGATGAACTGAAAGCGCTGGCTTCGGGCGGTCATGAGATCGCCGTGCACGGCGCGCGCCATATCGCCAACGGAAACGTTTCCGCCGTGGACGGTATCCGCGATGTTCTGGAATGCCGTCAAAGACTGGAAAATGCGTTCGATACCATCATCCGCGGCATGGCATATCCCGATTGCGGTATCCGGTGGATGGTCGGCGGTGTTTCCAAACCCGAGATCAAGGATTACCTGAAATCACTTGGAATTGCTTATTCCAGAGCGCTTGCCGGGGATAATAATGATTTCGCTCTGCCGGAGGATTTTTACGAATGGATGCCGACGGCACACCACAACAATCCGGAACTGATGAACTGGCTGGAAGAATTTATTTCCTTGAAATTGCCCGATTATCAGGCAACAAGAACGCCGAAACTTTTTTACCTGTGGGGTCACAGTTACGAGTTTGAAAACAATAACAACTGGGATCTGTTGGAAAACTTCTGCAAGACCGCGGGCGGTAAAGAAGATATCTGGTATGCCACGAATATTGAGATCTGTGATTACGTCAACGCCTACCGTTCACTGATCTTCAACGTTGAAAACACGAAGGTTTATAATCCGACCGACAAGGAAGTGTGGTTCGAGTTCAACGACATCAATATCGGTGAAAAAACCGTTTCCGTCAAACCGGGACAAACGATCGAACTGGTATAACGGTGTTTCCGTAAAAACTGTTTATTTGAGCAGACCGTCAGGTCTGCTCTTTTTATATCGGCGACATTTCTACTTTGGTCAAAACGAATAAAATCGCAGAGGATATTTAGTGATAATATGAATTGATTTCCGCAGTGCTGATACGTTATTGTTATATTGGTATATTATGAAGAAAGAGGAAAACAGGATGATGGAATTGAAACCTCCTTTTTTGGGCGCCGCATATTATCCCGAAGACTGGGACGAAACCGAAATCGACCGCGATATCGAAAAAATGCTTTCGGTTGGGATCAACGTTGCCCGTATCGGAGAATTCGCCTGGCGGAAAATGGAACCGCGCGAGGGTGAATTTGATTTTTCGTGGCTGCACAACGTGGTAGACAAACTGCGTGCCGCCGGGATCGGTGTCGTCATGGGTACGCCTACCGCCACGCCGCCGATCTGGCTGACCAAAAAATATCCCGATATGTTCGTGGAATATAAAAACGGCAGAAAAATGCAGCACAGCGGCAGACGTCACGCCTGCTCCAATCATCCCGAATACCTGAAATACAGCGCAAGGATTGTCGAAAAACTTGCCGCCGAATTCGGCAGGGATGAAGCGATCATCGGCTGGCAGATCGATAATGAAATTTATCTGCAAAACATGGAGGGCTGTTTTTGCCCGAACTGTCATAAAAAATATCAAGAGCATTTGAAACGGAAATTCGGCACGGTCGAAGAAATGAACCGCCGGCTGAATCTGGATCTGTTCAGTCAGGGTTATGACAGTTTTGACGAAGTCCCCCTGCCGCGGGATACATGGGAAAATCCCCATTTGAAACAGGAATTCCTGATCAGCGCCGGGCAGGCGAATATTGATTTTGTAGCTATGCAGGCGGCGATTCTCAAAAAATACACGAACGCGCCCATCGGTACCGATCAGATCCCCTTTAACGGGATGAATTACCGTAAACTCCACGCCCCGTTGGACTTGGTGCAGTTTAACCACTACAACACCCCCGAAGACCTTTGGGAAAGTTGTTTGTGGTTCGACTATATCCGCACCATGAAAGACCGTCCGTTCTGGAACACCGAAACCGCTACCTGCTTCTGCGGCTCGACCGGAACGTCCGGCGGCATCAAACCGGACGGTTTCTGCTACGTCAATTCGTGGCTGCCCGTCGCGCTCGGCGGCGAAGCGAATATGTACTGGCTGTGGCGCACTCACTGGGCGGGGCACGAACTGGTACACGGTTCTGTGCTGGATTCTTCCGGCCGCCCGATGTACAGCACCGGCGAAGTTACGGAAGTGGCAAACGATTTCCGTAAATGCGCCGATTTTATCAATCATACAACGGTCAAAACCAAGGTGGCACTGCACTATTCCTCGCTGTGCTGGAATATGTTTGAAACCCAACCGGTCGTCGGCGAATTCCGGTATGATCCCAACCTGAAAAACCGTTTTTATAAACCGCTGATCCATGCCGGTCTGCGTCCGGACGTCATCGACGAGGAAGCCGACCTTTCAAAATATGACGTTGTTTTTTCGCCGCTGATGATCACGCTGGATCAGGGTGATCTGCGTGAACGGATCACGGAATGGGTGAAAAACGGCGGTATATGGGTCACGGGACCGATGACCGACATCCGCACCAAAGACGGAACGCGCTACACCGACCGACTGCACGGAATGCTGGAAACACTGACTCCTGCCGTTTTTAAGTACTGGTTCCCGGATCACGAAAAAAGAGTGACGGGGCAATGGCGTGACGGTGAAGATTTTTCGGGCAATACCTATTACGAAATTTTCGAGCCGAATGATGCGGCGGATCTCGTGACGGTGACCGGCGGCCACAAAGCCGTTACAGGGGGAGCGGTCTTGCAGGGATTCCCCGTCGGAAAAGGATTCGTTTACGTTCTCGGAACGCTGCCCGACGAAAAGGATATGCTGAAACTGATTTCCGCCGTCTGCGAAAAGGCGAAGATCGAATGCCGAACGGTGACGGGCGATTCGCTGATCGTTTCTCCTCGTAAGGGTGAAAAAACGTCGGGCGTGATTCTGGTCGACGTTTGCGGCAAAGGCGGCGTATATTATAATAAAGCCGGATATAAAGATATTATTTCCGGCAAGGTCTTCGAATCGGATATCCCCGTTGAGCCGTATGGTGTCCTTGTTCTTGAAAAATTAAAATAAATTTTTCAAAAAAACCATAAAATGTTTGTATTTGTGAAGATAATATACTATAATAATCTATAACTATTTGTTGAAAAGGAGTTCAATGACGTGGAATTGCAAATCAAAGATCTGGTTTCCTCTATCAAAAAAGACGGAATCGAAGCGGCTCAGGCGGAAGCCGACGCGATCATTGCCGCCGCGAATGAAAAGGCGGCGAAAATCATCGCGGACGCCAAAGATCAGGCGGAAAATATCAAGACCCAGGCACAAAACGAAATTGAAATACTGAACGAAAGCGCAAAGGTGACGGCCGATCACGCAAAGCGTGACGCCATGCTCGCTTTCAAGCAGTCGGTTCAGGACGAGTTTGAAAAACTGCTGCTTGCCGACGCCGGAAAGTGCCTCGGCGGCAAAGAACTGGCGGAACTGATCAAGGCGGCGCTGGGGGATGAAGATCCGGCAAACTATTTGGCGGAAGTCGCACAGGTCGGTGACACGCTGAAAAGCGAACTGGCGGATCAGATCAGAAACGGACTGGAAATCAAGCCCTCCAAAAGTGTTCATGCCGGATTCAGACTGGCGGCAAAAGACGCTTCCGGTTATTTTGATTGTTCTGACGAGGAAATCACCGCTATGCTGATGCCGTTTTTCCCCGATCAGATATAAGAGGATACAGGAATGGCTTCTTATTATTTTTTAATGTCAAGCTTGCCTATGCTCCGTTCGGAAGGGGAACTGCCGCTTCGGTATTCCGAATTTCTGGAAAGGTGTGAATCGGCGGTGGACGGACGGAAATTCGCGCTGCTGCAAAATCTTTCCCTTTCTTCCGCTGACGGCCCGCTGATCAGCGAATGGGCAAAATTTTACGGCGTATTTCATAACGAACTGACCTTCCAGCGCAATCAGCGCCTCGGCAGGCCGGCGACCGTTCCGACCGAACGGGAAGAAAGCATTGTCCGGATCGTTACTGCGGCATTGAATGAAAAGAATCTTTTGACGGCGGAAAATATGCTGCTTGCCTTTCAGTTTGAAAAACTGGACGAACTGATCGGCATCCATTATTTTGACGATTATTCGTTAATGGGTTATGCCCTGAAACTGAAACTGCTGGAACGGAAAACGGTTTTCAAACAGGAAAAGGGCAAAGCGGAATTGAACGGTATTCTCAAACATCTGGAACATGAAGTCATGAGTATCAGATAGGAGTTAAGCAATGGAAAATATATCTGGAATTGTAACCGGCGTAAACGGAAACCTCGTTTCCGTTCGCGTCGACGGATCCATACGGAAAAATGAGGTCGGATATATCTTTGTCGGGGATAAACGGCTGAAAGGCGAGATCATCCGTGTCAACGGCGGCATCGCCAGTATGCAGATCTATGAAATGACCGACGGGATCAAGGTCGGCGACAAGGCCGAATTTACCGGCGAACTGATGAGTGTTGAACTGGGGCCGGGACTGCTGACGCAGGTATACGACGGTTTGCAGAATCCGCTGCCCGATCTTGCGGAAGAATGCGGATTCTTCCTGGAACGCGGTGTCTATCTTGATCCGATCCCGAATAAAGACTGGGAATTCACCCCGGCGGTCGCGGTCGGTGATACGGTTCGCCCTGGCGATACCGTCGGTACCGTGCCCGAGGGACTTTTCACCCATCAGATCATGGTGCCCTTCGGCTTCGAGGACGAATGGTGGACCGTGAAGGAAATCGTTCCG
>JAZRWX010000150.1:0-13928 GCA_045599905.1 Acutalibacteraceae bacterium | reverse complement strand
CTTGCTGCCCGAAATACTGGTGGTCTCGGGAACGTAACTGTTCTTGACGTTGAAACCGCTTTCGGCGTCGCCGGTGATAACGGGCGTCTTGTAGTTGTCAACTTTGACTTCCTCAACGGTGTAAACGATCGCTTTGCCGGCTTTGTAAATATACAGACTGTCGAACGAATCGGTCCACTGGTTGAGTTCACTTAAAGTCACCGTCTTGCCGGTGTCATTGCCGTCTGCCAGCAACTTAACGGTAACGTTGGCAGGACGTTTTCCGTCCTGGTCGTTGTTATCGTCCCACGTTTTGGAAACCGACACACTGGTCTTTTTCGGGGTGTAGGTGTTCTTGACATTGTAAGTGCCTTCGACGTAAGAAGTGGAATAGTTTTCTACGGCATCTTCGGTAATGCTGTAAACGATTTCGGTTCCGTGATCTCTGTATTTGTCCAGACCGTCGAAAGTCCATTCCCAACCGTCTTTTGCGGTAATGTCCTTGCTCTGGAAAGGCTGACCGTCTTTCAGCAGGTTGATGGTAATGCTTGTCGGACGGGCACCGTCGTTATTATCTTCATCTTCCCAGATCTTGCTACCCGAAATACTGGTGGTTGCGGGGGTGTAGCTGTTTTCGATGTTGAAACCGTTTTCGGCGTCGCCGGTGATGACGGGTGTCTTGTAGTTATCAACTTTGACTTCCTCAACGGTGTAAACGATCGGCTTACCGGCTTTGAAAACGTACAGATCCTTGAACGAATCAGTCCACCGGTTGCTTTCGTTCAGCGTCAGCGTTTTGCCGGTGTCCTTGCCGTCTGCCAGCAATTTAACGGTAATGTTTGCAGGACGCTTGCCGTCCTGATCGTCCTTATCGTCCCAGGACTTGGAAATCGGAATGCCGGTCTTTTTCGGGGTGTAGGTATTCTTAACGTTGTAGGTGCCGGCTTCATACGAGGGAGTGTAATCCTTGACGGCATCTTCGGTAATGCTGTAAACGATTTCCGTTCCGTGATCTCTGTACTTGTCCAGACCGTCGAAAGTCCATTCCCAACCGTCTTTTGCGGTAATGTCCTTGCTCTGGAAGGGCTGACCGTCTTTCAGCAGGTTGATGGTAATGCTTGTCGGACGGGCACCGTCGTTGTTATCTTCATCATCCCAGGTCTTGCTTCCCGAAATACTGGTGGTCGCGGGAACATAGCTGTTCTTGATGTTGAAACCGTTTTTGGCGTCGCCGGTGATGACGGGCGTCTTGTAGTTGTCAACTTTGACTTCTTCAACGGTGTAAACGATTGCTTTGCCGGATTTGTAAACATACAGATCCTTGAACGAGTCGGTCCACTGGTTGAGTTCATTTAAAGTCACCGTCTTGCCGGTGTCATTGCCGTCTGCCAGCAACTTAACGGTAACGTTGGCAGGACGTTTTCCGTCCTGGTCGTTGTTATCGTCCCACGTTTTGGAAACCGAGACACTGGTTTTTTTCGGGGTGTAGGTGTTCTTGACGTTGTAAGTTCCTTCTACGTAAGAAGTGGAATAATTCTCTACGGCATTTTCAGTAATACTGTATACAACTTCAACGCCGTGATTCTCGAACTTGTCCAAACCGTCAAAAGTCCATTCCCAACCGTCTTTTGCGGTAATGTTCTTGCTTTGGAAGGGCTGACCGTCTTTCAGCAGGTTGATGGTAATGCTTGCCGGACGGGCGCCGTCATTGTTATCTTCATCTTCCCAGATCTTGCTACCCGAAATACTGGTGGTTGCGGGGGTGTAGCTGTTCTTGATGTTGAAACCGTTTTCGGCGTCGCCGGTAATGACGGGTTCCTTGTAGTTTTCAACAGCGTCTTCTTTGATGGTATAGGTGATGGCTTTATAATCATCATCGAATGCATCCAGTTCTTCAAAGGAATCTGCCCAGCCGTTGCCTTCATTCAAAGTCAGTGTTTTGTCGGTCTGACTGCCGTTGGCAAATAAACGGACAGTGACGTTTGCAGGACGCTTGCCGTCCTGGTCGTCCTTATCGTCCCATTCCTTTTGGACCGGAACAGAGGTCTTCGGCTTTGCTACGGTGTTGGTAATGGAAGCCGCGGTCGTTTCCTCGCTTGCCTTTTTGTAATCGGCGGTAACGATCATGGTCCAGTTACTGGTGTTTTCAAAGTTGACAGCCAGCTCATCGACGGACATACCGCCCGTACCGGAACCGGTACCGCTGATAAATGTGCAGTTATCGATCGATTTAATGCTCATCTTGTTGATCGATTTCAGCGAGTTGAAAACCATTGTGCGTTCCGCTTCGGTCAGTGCGTCATAGGACCAGATGATGGTCTTGCCGTTTTTGGTGGGCTTGGCCGCGACCAGCGTCCGCATACCGCCTTCGCTGTTAATGACAAGAGAATTACAGGAAGTAACTTCTTTCCAGTCCGATTCCATTGAGGGCAGAATAGCCATATAGGTCGGATCGACGTGTTCGCTTTCCTCGTAATTTTCAACAGCGTCTTCCACGACGGCGTATTTGTACGGATTTCCGTTTTCATCCAACGGTGAAAGGGCGGAAATATCATAATCGTATTTCCAACCGTCCTTGGCCATAATGGTCTTGGTTTCGATTTTGGTTGCGGTCGAAACGTCGAAAGTGTCGCCGGTGTATTTGTAAAGGGCGACCGTTATGCTTTCGGGTCTCAGTTTCAGGACGTCATCATTATCGTCCCATGTTTTGGAGAAAGAAATTTTCAACGTACCGGTATCTTCGTTGAAACTTTCCGGTTCGCCTGCCGCAGTAAACGTCATGTTCAGGAAAGAGAACAGGACGAGAACGCTCAGCAGCAGACTTAATGCGCGTTTTTTCATGATATGTGCCTCCTAAAAAATAATTTGTACAAAAGTATTGATGTTATTATACATTAAATGGCACGGCTTGTCAATAGAAAAGTTGTGATTTTTTACTGTTAAATATTTAACGGTATTGTGCAATTTGCATAATTAACAAACCGGAAAGAATACTTTTCTGTATACAATTGAAATTTTGGCAAAAAGAGGAAATGATCATCCCGAAACCAAAGATAAAACGGCGTATCGCCGAAAACGGACAGACGATTTCGAAAGGTATATTTGCCTTATGCGAATCAAAAAATATTTCAAAAAAGGGGTTGCAATGAAAGGAGAATTATGGTAAACTGTCTATTGTAAAATTAAACTGGGGGAGAATTGGTAGTTTTTACGTTGAAAAAGCGCTTTTTTCACCTGTAATCAGTTCTGTTTCGGTTGCGAAAATCATGATCCCACCGTCTGACGGTGCGAATTTTGCGGGAGGTGCAAAAGAAATGTCCAATATGGTATTGACAATGGCAGAGCAGGCCGCAAGCGGTTCCCCGGACAAATGGTTTGTTGTCGGAATGGGAATCGGCACGGTCTTCGTCGGATTGATCCTTCTTATTATTCTGTGTAAGATCATCGGCTTTTTCTGTCAGCTGTCCGGCAGGAAAAGTTCCGTTTCGGAACAGCCGAAAGCGGTTTCAAATGAAATCGAGAATCGCGGGGAGATAATTGCCGCGGTCGCGACCGCGTTAGCGGAAGAACTGGGGACGGATGTATCCGCCATTCGTATTTTGTCTTTCAAAAAAATTTAAGAAAAAAGAGGTTTTATTATCATGAAAAAGTATAAAGTTACGGTCAACGGTACCGCTTATGAAGTTGAAATCGAAACGGTTGACGCAGCCGACGTTCAGAAGGCCGCACCCGCTCCCGTGGCTCCTGCCGCGCCGAAAGCATCTGCTCCCGCAGGCGGCGAAACGGTCACCAGCCCGATGCCCGGCAACATTCTGGGTGTCAACGTCAAGGTCGGCGGCAGCGTGAAAAAAGGCGACGTGCTGATGATCCTGGAAGCTATGAAAATGGAAAATGAAATCATGAGCCCCTGTGACGGTACGGTCAAGGCGGTCGAGGTCGCCAAGGGTGCTTCGGTCGAAACCGGTGCCACGCTCTGCGTGATCGGCTGATTGACAAAGGAGAATCAAGATGAGTGAAGTGATTGAATTTGCCAAAGGCACCGGCTTTTGGCAATTGTTCGGCAATTTCGGGGACAACTGGAAATCCCTTGTAATGATTGCCATTTCGCTGTTCCTTTTATGGTTGGGAATCAAAAAGCAGTTTGAACCGCTTCTGTTGGTTGGAATCGCGTTCGGTATGCTGCTGACCAACCTGACGGCGTTCACCACCGGCGACGCGATGTATCATACCGAATTATGGCGCTCCTTTATGGCGGGTAAAATCGGCTACGGTACGATCCTGCACGACGGCGGTCTGCTGGATATTCTGTATATCGGCGTTAAAACCTGCCTGTATCCCTGCCTGATTTTCGTCGGTATCGGTGCAATGACCGACTTTGAACCGCTGATCGCCAATCCGAAGTCGCTGCTGCTGGGTGCCGCCGCGCAGATCGGTATTTTTGTGACCTTCATCGGTTGTACCGCACTGGCGTTCCCGGGGGAACCCGCCGCTTCCATCGGTATCATCGGCGGTGCCGACGGTCCGACCGCGATCTATACCACGTCACGGCTGTATCCCAATCTGCTGGGACCGATCGCCGTTGCCGCTTATTCGTATATGGCCCTCGTTCCAGTCATTCAGCCGCCCATTATGAAACTGCTGACCACCAAAAAGGAACGTGCGATCGTGATGAAACCGCTGCGTAAGGTTTCAAAGACCGAAAAAATCATTTTCCCGATCGCCGTTACCATCATCGTTTCGCTGCTGGTACCGTCCGCAACACCGCTGGTCGGCTGCCTGATGCTGGGCAATCTGTGGAAAGAATCGGGCGTTTGCGAACGTCTTTGCAAGACCGCGCAGAATGAATTGATGAACATCGTCACCATTTTCCTGGGCATTTCGGTCGGCGCGACCGCGACCGCGGAAGCGTTCCTGAATCTGCAAACCCTCAAAATCATGGGTATGGGCGTTGTCGCGTTCGGCATTGGTACCGCGGGCGGTGTTCTGCTGGCGAAAGTCATGAATCTGTTCAGCAGAAAGAACAAGATCAATCCGCTGATTGGTTCCGCCGGTGTTTCGGCTGTTCCGATGGCGGCCCGTGTCAGCCAGTCGGTCGGTCAGAAAGAGAACCCCTCCAACTTCCTGCTCATGCACGCCATGGGCCCGAACGTTGCCGGCGTAATCGGTTCGGCAATCGCCGCCGGCGTATTGATTTCGCTGTTCGGTTAATTAAAGGAGATTTTGAACTATGCAACAAAAACCGTTATTTATTACCGATACTATTTTGCGTGACGCGCACCAGTCGCAGGCGGCGACCCGTATGCGTATCGACGATATGCTGCCGATGCTCGAATGTCTGGATAAGGTCGGCTATTGGTCGGTCGAATGCTGGGGCGGCGCGACTTTTGACGCCTGTATGCGTTTCCTGAATGAAGATCCGTGGGAGCGTCTGCGCACCATCAAAAAGCACATGCCCAATACCAAACTGCAAATGCTGTTCCGCGGTCAGAATATTTTAGGTTATAAACACTATGCCGATGACGTGGTCGACGCTTTCGTGAAAAAGTCGATCGAAAACGGTATTGACGTCATCCGTATTTTCGACGCGCTGAATGATCCGCGCAACCTTGAACAGGCGGTCAAATCCTGCAAGAAATACGGCGGCATCTGCGAAGCGGCAATGAGTTATACCGTCAGTCCCGTTCACGACGAAACCTACTTTGTCAATCTGGCAAAAACGCTGGAAAACATGGGCGCTGACGTGATCTGTATCAAAGATATGGCAAACCTGCTGTTGCCGTATGATGCGTTTTCGCTGGTCAAAAAGCTGAAAGAAAACGTCAACGTGCCGATCCACCTGCACACCCACAATACGACCGGTACCGGTGACATGACCTATCTCATGGCGGCACAGGCCGGTGTGGATATCGTGGACTGCGCGCTTTCTCCCTTTGCTAACGGTACGTCGAACCCGTCTACCGAAGCGTTGGTCGCCACCTTGAAAGGCACCGAACGCGATACCGGTATCGAACTGACGAAACTGACCGACGTTGCCAAGGATTTCCGTGTCGTTGCCGATAAAATGAAAGCGGAAGGCACGCTGGATCCCAAAGTGCTGAACGTGGACGCCAAGACGCTGATTTATCAGGTGCCGGGCGGTATGCTTTCCAACATGATTAATCAGTTGAAACAGGCCGGAAAAGAAGATAAGTATTACGACGTGCTGGCGGAAGTGCCGCGCGTCCGTAAGGACTTCGGTTATCCGCCGCTGGTCACACCGACCAGTCAGATTGTCGGTACGCAGGCGGTTATGAACGTGATCGCCGGCGAGCGTTATAAGATGGTTCCGAAAGAATCCAAGGCGCTGCTGCGCGGCGAATACGGGAAACTGCCGGGCGAAGTCAATGAGGAGGTCCGCCGTAAGTGCATCGGGGATGATCAGGTCATTACCTGCCGTCCCGCCGATCTGCTGAAACCGGAACTGAAAAATTACGCGCTGGAAATGAGAGATAAGGGCATCGGCAAATCGGAAGAAGACGTATTGAGTTACGCGTTGTTCCCGCAGGTCGCCGAAAAGTTCTTCGCTGTCCGTGACAGCGCGAAAAAGAAGGCGGCACCGGCTTCGGACAACGGTGTCCGTGAACTGATCGTTGAAGATCTTTCCGAATGATTTCAAGCAAAAAAACCGCGACCTCTTTTCGGAGAGGCCGCGGTTTTTTGTTACCTCCTTTTGTTTATTTCCGGTTGACATAATGAAAAAAAGGCGGTATAATTATCGTGTATAAATTTGCAACAACGGTGGGATGATTGTGGCAATGAAAAAACGGCTTTTGCCGGTCACGTTTTTAATAATATTCAGTATTGTTTTGCTTTCCGTTACGGCTGTTCCGGCGGCCGCACTGGCAGAGTTTGGTATCATTACCGGCAACGGTGTCCGGGTGCGTTCTCAGACGAACACGTCAAGCAGTTCGGTCATCAAGGGATCTTTGCCGGTCGATACGGTCGTGACCATTCTCAGCAAGGTGACCGGAACGGAAGTTGAGTCGGGTCACGGAAAAATCTGGTATAAAATTGCCGACGGCAGTTTGACGGGATATGTATACGGTTACTATCTGAAAGAGGTGACCGATCCCGAAGTTGTGCCGGTATCGGAACTGACTTATAAAGAACAGCTGGCGGCTTTTCCGTCTGGTTATCAGGCGGCTATCAAAAATCTGCACAGCGTTTATCCGAACTGGGTCTTTGTCGCCGATCCGATCGACGGAAAGTTTAACGATTACGTCATAGCCGAGGCGGCGTATCCCAACAAATGCGTTTCTTTGAGTTCGGACAGCGTTTCGTGGTATTCTATGGAAAAAAAGTGGTACGACTGGACGACGGGCAAATACGCCCAGAATCCCAGCGGATGGACCGGCGCTTCAAGGGAAGTCATCGCTTACTATATGGATCCACGTAATTTCCTGAATTCGCAGGATGTTTATATGTTTATGCAGTTGTCGTTTGACAGCTCGCTCCAAAACAAGGACAACTTAAAGAAAATGATCAAGGGAACATTCCTTGACGTGGATCATTCCAAAGAGAAAAATTATTTTGACGCCAAAGGTACTTATACCTCTTATGCCGACGTCATTATGGAAGCAGCGCGGCGTTCGGGTGTCAGCCCTTACGCGCTGGCGGCGACCATTTTGCAGGAGCAGGGCATAAACGGTACTTCCTCGCTGATTTCCGGTAAATATAAAGGGTATGAGGGATATTATAACTTTTTCAACTATAATGCGGCGGGAACCAGCGTGATCGTAAACGGTTTGAAGTACGCCAAACAAAAGGGGTGGAACAGCCGTTCGGCCTCCATTTTCGGCGGTGCGGAACAGCTGGGTTCCTCCTACGTCGGGAACGGTCAGGATACGTATTATTATAAAGATTTTGACGTAAAAATGAAACGCGGCAGTTTCTTCCAATACGCCCAGGCGGTTTATGACGCGAAAAGTTCTTCCGCCAAACTGCGCAGTTTGTATATGGCGGATAAAAGTTTGGCATTGGTTTTGAAAATTCCCGTTTTCAAAAGTATGCCGTCTTCCACGAGTTTGCCGGCGGAAACCGATAAATGTAATAATTATTATTTCCTTTCGCTGTCGGCAAGCGGACTTTCTCCGGCGTTTGATATGTATCAGTATCAGTACACGTTAAACGTCACGAAAAATACGACCTTGCAGTACAAACTGCCTTCCGGCGCGACCTATACCGGAAAAGCGTCGTATGATCTGGTAAAAGGCAGTAATAAGATCAATCTGTCGGTCAAATCCCAGACCGGCTATAAAAACACCTACACCGTTACCGTGACCGCGAGTAAAAGCTGTAAATTGACTGTGACCGCCGCCGGCAGCACGTCAAAACCGCCGGAAACGACCAAACTGTCGATCGGGGATGTGACCGGTGACGGCGCGATCACCGTGGTCGATCTTGCGGCGGTAAAACTGCATTTGCTGGGAAAGAAAAAACTGACCGGCGATCCGATGAAACGCGCTGATATCAATCAGGACGGTAAAATCACCGTAGTCGATCTTGCGGCGGTGAAACTTCACCTGCTCGGGAAGAAATTAATTAAAAAATAATCGGGGAATGGTATTATGAAAAAAATTCGTCAACTGATCCTTTTCTGCTGCTGTGCTTTGCTGTTATCGGTATTGCCGGCTTTCCATGTCAGTGCCGCGACAGCGGGCATTTCGACCAGCGGTACGCCCAAAGTGGGGGAAACCATTCGGGTAAATCTTTCCGTTTCGGCGGATAAAGCTATTTATGCTGCGGACTCCACGCTGAACTATGACGGCAGTGTATTGCAGTTAGTCAGAGTTGACGGGGTCAATTCCAGCGACTATGACGTTGGAAACGGCTCTGTGCATATCGTTGACGCCAATTTCGGCGAAAATGATAAATCGGCGTCTTATTCCGTAACTTTCAAGGTTTTGAAAGCAGGCCGGTCCTCGTTGTCGTATAACGGCAGTTGTGCGGATATTGATTGGAACGAGGTTTCCTTTTCAAAATCCTCCTCGGTAACGGTGCAGGCGGCACAGAACAGTAAACCGTCGTCCAAGCCGGCATCGTCTTCTTCCTCGTCTTCTTCCGCGTCGTCCGATTCTTCTTCAAAGAAATCCGATCTGCCTTCCAATGCCGATCTTCAAACATTAAGCGTCAGCGGCGCGTTGTTAAGTCCGGCTTTTTCCGCCTCGACGACTTCCTACACCGTTCAGGTGGATAAGGACGTTGAAAAAATCACGGTTTCGGCGTCTCCGGCTGACAGCAAGGCCAAAATCACCGGCGGCGGTGCGTATACGCTGGATATGGGAACCAACTATTACGCCATTACGGTCGTCGCGCAGGATGGAACAAAAAAGACCTATTCATTGGCGGTAAAACGCGGAACGGATGAAGAAATCGACGTTTTGGCAGTCACCGTAAAAGGAACTAAATATCACGTTTGTGACGACCTTTCAAAAGTGAAAGCTCTTTCCGGTTTTTCGGTTCGCAAAGCGGTATATAACGGCGTTGACGTTGATGTGTTTACCGATAAGGAAAATCGGCTTGCGCTGTATTATCTGACCGAAGACGCAAGCGGCAAGGGCGACTATTTCATTTATCAGGATCAGCGCGATTCGTTCAAACCGCTGGACTATATTACGTGGAACAACCGGAATTACATTTTTGTGGACGACGGGCTGTACGATCCGCCGGAGGGTTATACCGCCGAAACGATCAAGATCGTCAAGGCCGCCACAAAGGCATATCTGTATTCGGATGAGCAATATGCGGATTTCTATGTCGTATACTGTATCGTGGACGGCGAAGGTGGTTATTATCGGTATGATTCGGTCGAAAAGACCTTACAGCGTTTGCCGGTTTTTCCGGAAACTGCCGCTGTAAACACCGATGAACCGAAAACGCAGCCGGCACAGACCGAGGAAACAGAAACAAACTGGTTCTCGGAACTGTCCAAAACTGGAAAAATCGCCGTTCTGCTCTTTGCGGTCGTCGCTTTGTGCCTGATCTTCTTAATCATCTTTTTGCCGATCATTGCGCTGGTGAAGAAAAAACGCAGCAGGAAAGCCGAAGAAAAAGCTTTTGATTTTTCGTTTGACGCAGTAGAACACACATCTGCGGAAAACACGGAACCGGAAGCTAGTGACCGTCCGTCGGATGAGGGATAATCGCAAGTATGATATTTCACGGGTCTTCCCGTTAAGATAGGAAATTGCTGATTATATGGATACGATTGTTAAGTTCAGAAAATCGATCATGCTGACCGTAAAAATTCTGTTGGTCTTTTCAACGACTTTCAGTTTTGTGGAAACGTGGACGAATCACTATATGAAATCGCTGTTCAGCTTGCGCGGTAACTTTGTCGTGATTTTTTCGTTCGTTTTGATTTTTGCCACGTTTTCCTCGCTGTACGGCGCTTTCAAAATCGGTATTTACCGTATACATGAATTGATTTACAGTTTTTCACTGGCGGTTTTGTTTACCAATATCGTGATGTATTTAGAACTCAGTCTGATCGCGCGTGAACTGGTGCCGGTCGGACCGATGGTGATCGGTGTTTTGTATCAGATCCTGATCGTTGCCGCCGGCAGCTGCTGCGCCAATACGATTTATTTCTTTCTTTACCGTCCCAGTAAAATGCTGGCGCTGTTCACCGATGACATCAACGGATTTGAATTGATCAAAAAGATGTCCAAAATTTCCGACCGCTTTCGGATCGAACGCGGCATGAACGCCGAGCATATTTCCATGGCGGAAGTAAAACGGCAGATCGACAAATACGAAGGCGTTGTGGTCTGCGGACTGGATAAAAATATGCAAAAGGAAATCTTTGCCTATTGTTATGCCGAACGAAAGCGGATCTATCTTCTGCCCGATACGGCGGATATTCTGATCAACAACAGCTACGGCATCCAGATCAGCGATACACCGGTGCTGGTCAGCAAGAATCGCGGTCTGACAACCGAACAAATCATTATCAAGCGGTTCTTCGATCTGCTGATTTCGGCGGTGATGATTCTGGTGACCAGTCCGTTCATGATCGCCTGTGCCGTTGCCATCAAACTGGATGACGGCGGCCCGATTCTGTTCAAGCAGAACCGTGTCACCAAAGACGGGCGGATCTTTAATATTTACAAATTCCGTTCCATGATCCCGGACGCCGATAAAGACGGCGCGAAAAAAGCGGAAAATAACGACAGCCGCATTACCCGTGTCGGCCGGGTCATCCGTGCCTGCCGCGTGGATGAACTGCCCCAGTTTTTCAATGTTTTGCAGGGCGATATGTCGATCGTCGGTCCCCGTCCGGAACGGATCGAAAACGTGTATGAATATACCGAAAAGTATCCGGAATTCAATCTGCGCCATCGGGTAAAAGGCGGACTGACCGGCTATGCGCAACTGTACGGAAAGTACAACACTTCGCCGGCGGATAAACTGAATATGGATCTGACCTATATTGAAAATTATTCACTGTTGCAGGATCTGAAACTGATGGTACTGACGGTGAAAATATTATTTATGAAAGAAAGTACGGAAGGTTTTGACGCCAGCGCCAACAAAAACGTGCGTCCGTTGAATACTGCCCGTATCGAGGAGGAAAAGAAATGAGTTTTGACGCGACACTTGTTGTCATGGCGGCAGGTATGGGCAGTCGCTTCGGCGGTTTGAAACAGGTCGAACCGATTGGTCCGAACGGCGAAGCACTGTTGGATTTTTCGGTTTACGATGCCAAAAAAGCCGGCTTCAACAAAGTGGTTTTTGTCATTAAAAAAGCCATTGAAAAGGATTTCAAAGAACTGGTCGGAAACCGTATCGCAAAGGTGATCGACGTTGATTACGCCTTTCAGGAGACCGATATGCTGCCGGACGGATTTCACT
This sequence comes from Acutalibacteraceae bacterium, assembly GCA_045599905.1. Lineage (GTDB taxonomy): Bacteria > Bacillota > Clostridia > Oscillospirales > Acutalibacteraceae > UBA737. Next base: position 2,057 of record JAZRWX010000150.1, on the reverse strand, counting down.
GTCCTGCCGACCGTGAAAAGCCGTGGGGAACAGGGCACGCGATCTGGTGCTGCCGGGACGTGGTAAAAACTCCGTTTGCCGTGATCAACGCGGATGATTATTACGGCCATGCCGCCTACCGTCAGATTTATGACCAGTTAAAGGCAGATGCCGAACGGTACTGTATGGTCGGGTTCCGGCTTGCCAATACGCTGACCGAAAACGGCACGGTTTCACGCGGCGTCTGTACGATCGAAAACGGGATATTGAAAAGCGTGGTCGAACGCACGAAGATCGCCGACTGTAAATATACCGAAGACGGTACCAACTGGGTGCCGCTGTCGCCGGATACGGTCGTTTCCATGAATATGTGGGGATTTTATCCCGATATTTTCCGGTATATCGAACGGGAATTGAACACTTTTCTGAATGAAAAGATCGAAGTTCCGAAAGCGGAATTTTATCTGCCGGGCGTGGTTTCCGCCCTGATCGAAAGCAACGAAAAACAGGTGCGTGTACTGGTCGCCGAAGATAAATGGTATGGCGTGACCTACCGTGAAGATAAACAAGGTGTCGTTGATGCCATCGGCGCAAAAATAGCCGCCGGTGAATACAACGAACTTTGATAATAAAAAATTGGAGGAAATACTGATGAAGAAAAGATATTTTACCGCGGCTCTGGCCGTACTGATGGCGCTTTCCGTTCTGACATTGGGCGGTTGTAAGAAAAAGGTCAGCCGCATGAAGACCGTTGACGGGAATGATTCGTCGATCACCACTTCCACGCAGAATGATGATAAAACCGATCTGACCGAATCTAAGAAAAACGATGCCAATACGACGTCGAAAGATCAGGAAAAAACGGACAAAAATTCCGCTTCCGGTCAAAAGGACAAATCTGACGGAAAGAAAAATAATTCTTCCGCAAAAACCAATGATAAGGTCGTTATCGACAACGATCACAAAAAGGATGACAAATTCTATGATAATACGACCGAGGTGCCGAAAGACGGAACTACGGTTGAAAAGAAAGAAATTATTACCGTTCCGGTCCTTCTGAAAAAGAATCCGGGCGTCAACGCGGGTTTTGTCGAATATTCCTACGATTCATCGGTCTTTACTTATGTGGACTATGATGAAGGCGAGGTTTTCGACAATTATTCCGTCAATCCGACCAACGGAAAGATCGCGGTACTTTTTGAAAAGAATAACAGCAGCGACGGCAAAGTCATTGATACCGACAAGACCGGTCGCCTGATCACGCTGAAATTCACCGTGAACGAAAAGGCAAAGGCAGGAACTTATGAAATCAAGGTAACAAAGAACGAATTTGCCAGCGCGGATGCAAAGAAAGAAACCGAAATATTCAAACCCGCCATGATGATCGGAAAGATCACCGTAAAATAATATCCCCGAAAACGGGCAACCGTAAGTTTCCAAGCGGCCGGCATACTGGTCGTATGCCGGCCGCTTTGCGCTTTTGCCGGCTTTTTCCTGCCGTTTTAATTTCGTTGACAAAAGCAATAAAAAATGTTATATTTACTATATAAACGTATGTCTTTATGGAGGTTTTTTCTTTGATCAGAAGAATTAAAAAAGGAATCGCTCTTTTGGCGTGTGTCACGGTTTTGATCGGTGTCATCGTCGCCGTTCCGTTTTCGGCAAACGCGGCAGCGGGGGAATTTGATATTACCGTCAGCGACGCGGTCGCCGTTCCGGGTGATACGGTCGTTTTTAACGTGGATATTTCAGAGAATCCCGGAATCATGGCGATCACGATCACCTTTCATTACGACCCGAAAGTGTTGAAATATGAAAAATATATTCCCGGCATCATTCCGATGGATACGCTGGCGGATCATGACGGTTACGTCAGCATCGTCTGGTGTGGCAATAAAAACAAGACCAAAGACGGCACGCTGTTCAGTATGCAGTTCGTTGTGAAAGAAAACGCCCCTGCCGGCAATTACGATGTTTCGATCAAAAACATCCGGCCGCAGAAGTACGGCAACAGTCTGTCCGGTTGTTTCGCGAATTGGGAACGCTCGGTTTTAAGACCGAATGCCCAAAGCGGGACC
>JAZRWX010000149.1:0-2849 GCA_045599905.1 Acutalibacteraceae bacterium | reverse complement strand
CACACAAAAAACAATAACACTTTTCCCGATATCTCATTATTGATCGTTTTTTATATCTTTCCGTAACAGTGTTTTATTAGTTTAGTTGTTTTTCTTGTTTTTGAGATTTCTCCCACCATAAAGAAAACTTGCTTTTCTTTTTTCGGGTGGCACAATACATATCTCGGGGTTCCGGTGTGGCGCTATAACCAACTTCCCGTTTCATAGACATCTCTGATATTGCTCCACAAAACCGTTTCGCGCAGTCCGAAAAAGTAAACGATTGTGACCGCTTTTTCTTCAAAAATATAGCACAACGGCGAAATGGCAAATACAAATACAGGAAGCAGACAAAGTATTCCGAAAAAGACTATTGAAAAAAATGTTATGTGTGTTGATTGCTGTATCTCTGTTTTTCATTCAATAGCCACCTTCCCAAACACAGTATAGTGTATGACTGCTGCTTTGTCAACGAAGATCACTTCGTCTGAGGCACACATTATAGGTATATCACCCGTTCCGACAGGAACGGATATCATTGAAAAAAGACGACTGCTTTCGCAATCGTCTTTTTCGTGGTGCCGCTGACCGGACTTGAACCGGTACGCTGTTGCCAGCGAGGGATTTTAAGTCCCTTGCGTCTGCCTATTCCGCCACAGCGGCATACACTTATAATACCTTTCCCACGCCGTTTTGTCAAGTAATTTTTGCATGGGAAAGGCGATTTTTATTTATGGTAGGCACTGCCTTCGGCAATACGGAACGCGCGGTAAAGTTGTTCCAGTGCCATTACGCGGAACAGCCGGTGCGGAAAGGTCATATCCGACACCGAAAGCCGCAGATCGGCACGCTGTTTCAGCGTCGGTGACAGTCCGTAGGAACTGCCGATCAGCAATACCAGCGGCTTTCCGAGTGAAGAGAGGTCCTGTAAACGGTCGGAAAATGCTTCGCTGGTCAGGCGTTTGCCCTCCACACAGAAAGCGACCACGTAAGCACCCTGCGGGATCTTTTTGGCAATGATCTCCGCCTCGCGTTCCAGTGCCGCCGACACCTGTGCCGGCGCGGGATCGTCCGGCAGAAACTGCGGATCCGGCTCGATGACCGTCAGATCACAATACCGTGAAAGCCGTTTTTCGTATTCTTTCGCCGCCTCGCGCAAGTAGGACTCTTTCAATTTACCGGGGGCGATCAGCGTAATTTTCATCATAACAAAACGACCTCGTTCCCGGTGGGACGCGCCACGTTCAGCAAATAATCCTTTCCGAATTCGGCACCGGCGTCCGCCAGCGATGCTTTCGCCGCGGAAAGCGCCAGCATGGGCAGGTTGTTTTTCCGGCTTAAATGGCCCAACACAAACCGTGTCGCACCAGAACGCAGGAGAGCCGGCAGTTCGGCGGCGCAGGCGATGTTGGACAAATGCCCGTGATCGGACAGGATACGCAATTTTAATTGGGGCGGATACGGCCCGTTTTTCAGCATATTCACATCATGGTTGGATTCCAGCAGTACGGCGGCACATCCGGTCAACGCCGCGCGCACGGTATCGGTCACCACGCCAAGGTCGGTACAGACGGCGACACGCCGACCGTCCGGCAGAGTCACGGCGTAACCGCCGGAGCCCACGCAGTCATGGCTGGTGTCGATATGCCGAAGTCCGATCCCGGCAATTTCAATTTCATTTTCATCACACACGACGGGAACCGTTTCGGACGGAACATGATTTGTCGCCGCCAGCGTTTCCAGCGTTTTCGCAGAGGCGATCAGCGGTACGCCGGTATGTTTTAACAGCGTTTTCAATCCCGAAATGTGGTCGGTATGCTCATGGGTAACGACGACCGCGCGCAGTTCACCGATATCGCATCCGGCAGACGCGACCGCGCTGACGATGCTTTTATAGGACGCGCCGGCATCAATCAATATGCCGCCGTTCGGTGTGTCGATATAGGTACTGTTTCCGCTTGAACCGCTGAATAACGGACAAATGCGTGCCAACGAAATCCCCCCTTATTACGGAAAAGAAAACCGATGGCAAAGCATCGGTTTTCTGTCATCAGGCCTGTTTCAAAACTGTTTTTGCCGGGTCACACTCTACTCGGCGAATATCGGCACCCAGTGCCGTAAACTTTTCGGTCAGCCGTTCGTACCCACGGTCGATATGACCGATCTCCTCGACCTCGGTTGTGCCGTTTGCCATCAGTCCGGCAATGATCATTGCGGCACCGGCACGCAGATCGACCGCCTTGACCGGGGCGGCGATAAGTTCATCCACGCCGGTAATGACCGCCATTTTCCCGTCTACCTCGATCTTCGCGCCCATCATGGTCAACTGATCGACATAGCGGAAGCGGTTGTCCCATACGCCCTCGGTGACGATGCTTGTCCCCTCCGCAATCGACAGCATGACCGCGATCTGCGGCTGCATATCGGTCGGGAAACCGGGATGTGGCATGGTTTTGACCTTGCATTTTTTCGGACGGCCGTTCATACGGATATGGATGGCTTCGTCAAATTCCTCAACCTCGGCACCGGCTTCGATCAATTTCGCAATGATGGATTCCAGATGCTTCGGGGTGACGTTTTCGATCAATACGTCCCCGCCGGTAGCGACCGCCGCCGCCATATAGGTTCCGGCCTCGATCTGATCGGGGATAATGCTGTAATCGGTGCCGTGCAGATGCTCGACCCCGCGGATCTTGATGATATTGGTACCGGCGCCCATGATGTTGGCACCCATGGAGTTGAGGAAATTGGCAAGGTCGACGATATGCGGCTCGCGCGCGGCGTTTTCTATTATCGTCAGTCCACGGGCCTTATCCGCCGCCAGCATGATGTTGATGGTCGCACCGACCGACACCACGTCCAGATAGATC
>JAZRWX010000148.1:0-22146 GCA_045599905.1 Acutalibacteraceae bacterium | reverse complement strand
TTACGGTTCCGTGACGGTGCAGCAGCAACATTCCCATCGGTTTTCCGACAATATTGCTTCTGCCGATAACCACACAGCGCTTTCCGGCAGGCGAGATATTCATATAATCCAGCATTTCAATGATTCCGGCAGGGGTGCATGGAACAAAATCATAATCACCGATCATGATATGTCCGACGTTGGTCGGATGGAACGCGTCAACATCCTTTTGCGGAACGATTGCGTTAATGACTGCCTGTTCGTCAATATGTTCTGGAAGTGGTAACTGACACAGAATGCCGTTGACTGTTTTTTCGTTATTCAGTGTATGAATCAGTTCCAATAACTGCTGTTCGGTCGTATCTTCCGGCAGGGCGTATTCCATGGACATGATTCCCAATGCTTCACAGGCCTTTTTCTTGTTGGCAACATAGATTTTTGAAGCGGGATTTTCACCGACAATAATAACAGCAAGCCCAACGGTGATGTTTTTTTCTTTGAGTGCTGCAACTTCCTGCGCCACACGGTTCTTGACCGCCGCGGAAATTTCTTTTCCGTCAATTAACTGACTCATTTTTGTTTTCCTCCTTGGGAAGATCAGATTCCGCAACTGCGGCGTCGGCAATATCAAAATCCATTACCTCATCGGGAATTTCCACCGGGTCATTTTTCGTGTCCAACGCGTTTTCGATGGGATCGACTATGATTTCTTCGGCAAACTGATCGCGGTAATCAATGGCGCTTTCAGCTTCCAGGGTACGTTTTGAAAATACAAAAAGAAGAACGGCAAACAGCAGGCAAACCGCAAACGAAAGAATGCAGGACACGCGAAGCGCGCCGATCATCAGACTGTCGGTACGCAGTAATTCAATAAATCCTCGTCCGAATCCGTACCATACGCCGTACATTAAAATGATCTGACCGCTGAATTTACGGCGTTTGCTGAAATGATTCAACAGGAAAAAGCCGATGATACACCAGATCGATTCATACAAAAAACAAGGATGTGCCAACGCACCGGCGGAATATCCGTTTTGCAGAAAATCGGCACGGACATTTTCGCTGGTCATGCCCCAGAAACTGCTGCCGGTGGGTCTGCCGAATGCTTCCTGATTTACAAAGTTGCCCCAGCGACCGACCGCTTGGCCGATCAAAAATCCGATGGCGGCAAGATCAAACATATCCAAAATTTTGACTTTGCGCAATTTGCACATAATAAAACCGACCGCAAATGCGGTGATCACGCCGCCGTAGATGGCGAGGCCGGAAAATCCGGCGCCGCTGAAATCAAAGAAGTTCCGAAAAGAGGAGGCGGGATCAAACAGGATGTAGTAAGCGCGCGCGCCTAAAATGGCAAGAGGGGTGGTTACCAGAATGACGTCCAGCATCCGGTCTGTATTAAGGGAAAAACGGCCGGCGTTTTTCATGCCGTATATCAAAGCCAGTAAAAATCCCAAAGCGATCAAAATGCCGTACCAGTAAATACTCCAACCGGAACCGATCGGCAGGGTAAAGGCGATCGGTTTCAGTGTCAGGTGTATTCCGAAAATTGTTACATGATAAATATCCATTGAATGTTTCCCCTTATACTTACACTTTTTCGCGCGGTAAAATCTGTGACAATACCGTGTTGTCATCGTCAAACAGTTTCAACCGTTTAACAACGTCTTCTACCGTTACGGATTTCAGCAGTTTTAATTCTTCAAAGAGTTCAAAATCACTCATGGCGCATTCGGTCAATTGTGACGCCATGGCTTCCACACTGTCAAATCTGCGGATCGCGTTGCCGTACAGACAACATTTTGCGGCAGAAAACAGTTTTTTGTCAATGCCGTTTTCACGAAGCGAAGCAATTTCTTTTGAGATCTCTTTTGCTACCTGTTCGGGGTCGTTCGATTCACCCGAAAAAAGTATGGCGGCGTAGCCGTGACCGGTAAAATACTCGGCATCAAATTCGTCATTAATGAGGCCCATTCGTGTCAGTCTGGCATAAAGCGGTGACGCTTCGCCGCAAAGCAATTCGAGTAAGAGTGAAACGCAGATGCGCGTTTTCAAAGAACGCTCCGGCGTATTGATCTTTTGCTTATAACCGTAACAGAACATCGGAATGGCAACGTCCAACTGCTGGATCACGTTATGCTCGGTCACGGGCGTATCATCGTTGAATTCGCCGCGTTCGATCTGTACGGGAATACGATCGTGAATACCGGATTCAATTTTTTTCAGCACATGGTCGGTATCAACATTGCCGGCAATGCAGATAAACATATTAGACGGATTATAAAAGGTTTCATAACATTGATAGAGCAGTTGATCGTCGATTTCGGCGATGGATTCAACCGTTCCGGCAATATCAATATGCACGGGATGTTTCGGATACATCACACTTAACAGATTGAAGAGAACGCGCCAGCCCGGGTTATCGTCATACATTCTGATTTCCTGACCGATGATCCCTTGCTCTTTCTGTACCGTTTGGGCGGTGAAATAGGGGGACTGCACAAAATCAAGAAGAATATCAAGATTTTCATCAAACCGATCCGAACAGGAAAACAGATAGCAAGTGCGGTCAAAAGACGTATAGGCGTTTGCGTAGGCACCGGTTTTGGCAAAACGGGTAAACGCGTCACCGTCTTCACTTTCAAAAAGTTTGTGTTCCAGGAAATGTGCAATGCCTTCCGGTACGTCGATCACTTTTCCGCCATTTTTGGAAAAACGGGTATCGATCGATCCGTAATGTGTGCCGAAGATGGCGTGAGCGGAATTATATTGCGATTTTTCGATGATATAAATTTTCAGACCGCTCGGCAAAACAGCTTTTACATAACTGTGTCCCAAAGGACTGTCGAAAACTTGTTTTTGCATTTATGCACCCTCCTTTGGCAACAGTTCGTAAACGGTATGCAGTTTTACGCCGGCCGCTGCACGGATTACGTCATCTTTGGTGACTTTTTGGATCAATTCCGCAAAATTAGTCGGCGAAAGCAGTTCTTCATTGGAAATCTTGTTGCTGTACCAATTGCTGATGGCGTTTTGGCTGTCGAAAATACTGTTGAGGGTATCGGACAGACTTTTGATTGAAGATTGAAATTCAAAATCGGAAAATTTTCCCGATTGAACAATTTCCAGTTGTTTTAAGATTTCCTGTTTTGCACGTTCCGCGTTTGCGGATTCCACACCGGAATCGACCGTTAGCAGACCTTTGACGCGGACGGCGGATGCGGAGCAGTAATAGCATAGACTCAGCTTTTCACGCACATTGGTGAAAAGTCGGGAATACGGCCCGCCGCCGAAAATATCCGTCATGACAAAAAGCGGCGCGGTGGAAAGATCGCTGCCGTGTTCTTCACAGGAAAATCCCATGGATATTTTTCCCTGAGTGACATCCATGTGCTCGGTCACGGTATGCACGATCCCGACCGGTGCGGTCGGTGTATGGGCGTGACAGTCGGTAACACATTCACGTGAAATATCGGAAAAACAATCGGTTATTTTCTGGAAAAGGGTAGGCGGTAAGGCCGAGGACAAAACGATTACGCGTACAAAAGCGGTGCGCAGCATTTCCCGCCACGCGGTGAACAGATCGGCACCGGTCAATGCGTTGATTTGTTCTTCGGTTCCGCATTTCGGCGCACCGAAATGCGAGTTGGCATACATTTCTTCAATCAGGCGTTGTTTGGCGTAAAGACGCTTGTCGGCATATTCACCGCGTAGATGTTCGATTGCTTTCCGCTTTTCACGTTCCACGTCTTCCGGCAAAAAGGCACCGTTTGCAATGTTGGGCTCAAAAATCAGATTTAACAGGAGTTCACACGCCTGCTCGGTCAGCGGCTCATTATCCAATGCAAATTTATCATCGATCGTCGAAATCGACATTTTCAGCATCAGAAGATCACCGATCTTTTCGGTCGATGCCGAAAGGTTTGCGCCGTACAGTTTATTCAGTTTATAATTTAACTTTGAAAAATCCGGATATTTCTTCGAACAGCTCGTCAGCAAAAACGGAAGCAGTGAAAAACCGGCTATTTTCTGCCGATCCAACGGTAAATAAAAGTTGAATGACAGTAAGGTGGTACTGAATCTCGTGTCTTTCAAAAACAGTCCTTCAATTTGATTTCCCAAAGAGATTATTTTTTCGGGCATTCGTTTGACCTCCAAAAGAAGCAAATTATATTGAAGTTTATTATATCACAGTTTTATTAAAAAATAAAGAAATTATTAATTTTTTTGAAAATACTGCAATAATTTGAAAAAATATATATTTTGTGCTATAATATAGAAAAATGTTTGAAGGGAGATTGGCGTTCACGTGCAACGTTTGAAAAACAAGCGCGGCATTCGCTTTCAAAGCAGGCATATCATTTCGGCATTACTGTTGGTCATACAATTCTTTTTGCTGTTTATGGCCGCATTCCATGTTACCAGCAATACCGGGCGTCTGCCTTACCGGATGTTTTATTGGATTTCCGAGGTGCTGGGCGGTTTTCTTGTAATTTTTATCGTAAACAGACGTGGAAATCCGAGCTATAAAATTGCCTGGATCATATTCATTCTGGTCTTTCCGATTTTCGGGATCACCGTGTTTTTGCTTTTCGGCGGCGGTCGCGTATTTCCGAATTTCCGTAAGAAAATGCAGATATGCGAGTCACATTATCTGCCTGAAATTACCGAAGAAGCGGGAATACACGATCTTTTACATCATCACGACCTTCTGCATTCCCGTCAAGCGGATTATCTGACCCGGGAATCGGGTTGTCCGCTGTTTCGTAATAGTGAAACCGAATTTCTTTCCCCCGGGGATGACTTTTTTCCGCGTTTTCTCGAAGAACTGGAAAAGGCCGAAAAATACATTTTTTTAGAGTTTTTCATCGTTGCAGAAGGTGAAATGTGGGAAGCGGTTTTTGAAGTCCTGCAACGGAAAGTTTCCAACGGGGTGGAGGTTAAACTGATGTTTGATGATTTCGGCTCGATCAAGCGCCAGCATAAGGATTTTATCATGCGCTTGCAGCACGCCGGAATCGAGGTCGCTGTTTTTAATAAAATCGGCCCTTCCATCAATATTTTCATGAATAACCGCAACCACCGGAAAATCGTGGTCATCGACGGAAAGGTCGCGGCCACCGGCGGATTGAATCTTGCCGATGAATATATCAACCGTATGAACCGTTTCGGTCATTGGGTCGATTGTGCTGTTCTCATCCGCGGGGACGCGGTGCGCAGTTTTCTTGCCATGTTCTGCGCTATGTGGGAATTTACGACCGGTTTCGGCATCGACCTGCAATCCCATCTTGCCGAGAACACAATAAAGAACGATACCTATGTTCTGCCGTATTGCGATGATCCGCTTGGTTCGTCTAATCCTGCGGAAGGAATTTATATGCAGATTCTGAATACGGCGCAGAAATACGTTTATATTACCACGCCGTATTTGATTATTGACAGCACGATGATATTGACTTTGCAAATGGCGGTCAAGGCCGGTGTTGACGTGCGTATCATTACGCCGCACATCCCGGATAAATGGTATGTGCATCCGGTAACGCAATATAACTACCGTGAACTGTTGGAAGCCGGCGTCAGGATCTATGAATATACGCCCGGATTTATGCATTCAAAACTTTTTGTTTCCGATGATTTGGTCGCGACGGTCGGTACGGTCAATATGGATTATCGAAGTTTTGCACTGCATTACGAATGCGGTGCATGGATTTCCAATTCCGATTCGGTAATCGATATCCGGGAAAGCATTGTTAAACTTTTCGATCAGTGTCAGGAAATCCTTTTGGAAGATTGGCTTCGTGAACCGTGGTATCGCCGGCTGAAACGCGCCATTCTTAATCTGTTTTCACCGTTCTTGTGATATTTTATGTGGCAGGCAGTCGCTTGACTGTCTGCTGTTTTTGTTATATTCTTGTCTGTTTTACACAACTTTTTTTCGATTTTTCCTTAATTTTAAAATTTCTTTGTCTATTTTTTATAAAAATCACGCAAAATATCTTCACTGTTATTACTTGAAAAATCGGTGTGAATATTGTATGATAGATGTAATATAATAATTTTATGAAAAATGGTTTTGGAGGAACTGTTATGGCTAAATATACCGCTGTGCAATTATCCGAAATGCTGGAACGCAAATTGTCGCACAATTTCGGCATTACTCCCGAACAGGCATCGGATGATATTTTTTATAAAGCATGCGTTTTGGTTTTGCTTGATATTATGAGTGAACGCCGTGCTGAATTCAAAAAGAAAACCGACGAACAGGCGGCAAAAACCGTTTACTATTTAAGTATGGAGTTTTTGATGGGCCGTTCGCTTAAAAACAGTCTTTATAATCTTGAACTGACCGATACAATGGAACGCGCTTTGAAAAAGTATAAGGTCAAATTGGATAACCTGTATGAATTAGAACCGGATGCCGGTTTGGGCAACGGCGGTTTGGGTCGTTTGGCGGCTTGCTTTTTGGATTCGCTTTCGACCGGAAGTTATCCGGCGATGGGATATTGCATCCGCTATGAATTAGGTATTTTCCGTCAGAAACTGGTTGACGGATGGCAGACTGAAATGCCTGATTTCTGGTTGCCCGGCGGCGGCATCTGGCTGCAACCGAGACCGGGCTCTGCCGTCGATGTTCATTTTGACGGTAAAATCAACGAATGGTGGGACGGGAGCTATCATCATATCGAGCATACGGATTATCAGAGTGTTCACGCCATGCCGTACGATCTGATGGTTGCCGGAAAAGACGGTAAAACGGTCAACGTTCTGCGCCTTTGGAGTGCGGAATGCAACGACTTTGATATGTCGGCTTTTAATCAGGGAAACTATGCCCGCGCTTTGGAACAGCGCGCTAACGCGGAAGCGATCTCAAAGGTGCTGTATCCCGAAGACAATCATCACGAAGGCAAGTCGCTTCGTCTGCGTCAGCAGTATTTCTTGGTTTCCGCTTCGATCCAGGATATACTGAACCGTCATCTTCGCAAGTACAACACGCTGGATAATCTGCCCGATAAAGTAGCCATCCATATCAACGATACGCATCCGACACTGGCTATACCGGAACTGATGCGGTTCTTGTTGGATGAATGCGGTTACGCGTGGGAGAAGGCGTGGGATATCGTGACCAGAACGGTCAGCTATACCAATCACACCATTATGCCGGAAGCGTTGGAATGCTGGTCTGTGGGTCTAATGAGCGCCCGTATGCCGCGCATTTTACAGATCATTAAGGAGATCGATAACCGCTACCGTGCCGAAGTTTGGAACAAAACAGGTGATGCTGACATTGTCGAACGTACGGCCGTGATCAGCAACGGTGTTGTCCGTATGGCAAATCTTTGCGTGGCGACCGGTCATACCGTTAACGGCGTTTCCAAACTGCACAGTCAGATTCTGACCGATCAGCTTTTCAAGGATTATTATAACATGACTCCCGAAAAGTTCACCAATGTGACAAACGGTATCGCGCATCGTCGCTGGCTTGGACAGTCTAATCCGAAACTGACTGCCGCTTTGACGGAATGGATCGGACCGGACTTTATTAAAGACACCATGCAGTTGGAAAAGCTGACCGCATTTGCGGATGATCAGACGGTGTTGGATCGTTTGGGTGAAATCAAGCACGAGAACAAGATCTGCCTTTCCAATTACGTCAAGAACGAATACGGTGTGTTGCTGGACCCGAATTCACTTTTTGATATGCAGGTCAAGCGGCTGCATGAATATAAGCGTCAGCACCTGAACGCCCTGCACATTATTACCGACTATCTGTATCTGAAAAACAACCCGAATGCTGATTTTCAGCCGAAGACCTATATTTTCGGCGCGAAGGCGGCACCCGGTTATCTCTTTGCCAAAGAGATCATTCAGATGCTTTATAAACTTTCCGAAGTTATCAACAACGACCGTACCGTCAACGACCGCCTGAAAATGCTGTTTGTTGAAGATTATCGGGTAACACTGGCGGAACTGATGATTCCGGCGGCAGAAATCAGCGAACAGATTTCACTGGCATCTACCGAAGCCAGCGGTACCAGCAACATGAAATTCATGGTGGAAGGTGCTGTCACCCTGGGTACGGAAGACGGCGCGAATGTTGAGATCCATTCAGCTGTCGGGGATGATAACATTTTGATTTTCGGAATGCAGACTCCAGAAGTTCTGCGTCTGCAAAAAGACGGTTATTCGCCGGCGGGTTATTATCAGAATAACGGCGATCTCCGTGCCGCTTTGGATTTTATCGGCAGCGGTTTAGCCGGCCAGTCGTTTGATAATATCTATAATACACTGAAAAACATTGATCACTATATGGCATTGGCTGATTATGCCGATTATTGCGCAACGCAGAATAAAGCGTCTCAACTGTACCGCGATAAAAACACGTGGAATCGTATGTCGTTATACAATATTGCAAAATCCGGTATTTTCTCTTCGGACCGTTCGATCGATGATTATGCCAAAAAGATATGGCATTTGGAGCCGTTGAAATAAAAATGCAGTATTATCCGTTTGATTCATCAAATCGTTTATACCGTTCAAAAATCGGTGCCGTGGCTGCGGGGGATTCCCTTCGGTTACGGCTTTTGCTGCATCGTGACGCGCGGGTACAGACTGCTTTTTTGCGCTATCGGCGTGACGACGGCGAAATCATCGAGAACAGAATGGAACCTGCCGAATGGTTGGATGATTATCGGTTTTATGATGCCGAGCTGAATCTTTCGACCGGATTGTACTGGTATTCGTTCCGATATGCCAGCGATTTCGGCCCTTTCTTTGTTCAAAGGCAGGGGAGTTTGGGCGTTTTTTCAAAAGAGGAAGGCGAGTGGTGGCAGTTAACGGTGTATGACGCCGATTATAAAACACCCGATTGGCTGCGCGGCGGCGTGATCTATCAGATCTTTCCGGACCGTTTTTATAAAAGCGGTCAGTTACATAACGATGTTCCGGCTGACAGGTATTTGTGCAATGACTGGTCAAAACAGCCGGAATATCGCCAAACCGACGGAGCGTTGACGCTCGGAAACGATTATTACGGCGGTGATCTTGCCGGGATCACGGAAAAACTGCCGTATATCGCGTCGCTTGGTGTGACCTGCATTTATATGAATCCGGTTTTTGAAGCCCATTCCAACCACCGTTATAATACTGCGGATTATATGAAGATCGATCCGATGCTCGGCACGGAAAAAGATTTGGAAACGCTCTGTGAAAAGGCGAAAAATTATGGGATTTCTGTTATTTTAGACGGCGTTTTCTCCCATACCGGGGATGACAGCCGCTATTTTAACCGCAAGAACAGATACGATACCTGCGGTGCGTATAATAATACGGTGTCACCTTACGGTTCCTGGTATAAATTCAACCGTTTCCCGGATGATTACAGCGCGTGGTGGGGGGTGCCGTCATTACCCGAAACCAACGAGGAAAACCCGGATTTTATGAATTTTATTACCGGTGAAAACGGGGTGCTGAGATATTGGATGCGCCACGGCATCAGCGGGTGGCGGCTGGACGTTGCGGATGAATTGCCGGATGCTTTTCTGGATGCCGTTCGGAAAGCGATCAAAACGGAAAATCGCGACGCTTATTTGCTGGGCGAAGTGTGGGAAGATGCCTCCAATAAGATCAGTTACGGTGCGCGGCGGCGTTTTCTGCTCGGAAAACAGTTGGATTCGGTCATGAATTATCCGTTCGCCGAAGCAATCGTCCGTTTTGTTCGCGGCGGCACGGCACTGGAACTGAATCAAACGGTTTGCACAATTCTTGAAAATTATCCGCCGCAGGCCGTGGCGTTGCTGATGAATCATATTGGCACACACGATACGGCACGGATTTTGACCCGACTCGGCAAGGGAGAAGCGGCCGGTGACCGTGCGTGGCAGTCCGCGCAGGTTTTAAGTGCGGAAGAATATGCAAATGGCGTTCGGCTGTTGAAACTTGCGGCGGTTTTACAGTACACGCTGCCGGGCGTACCGTCTTTGTATTACGGTGATGAAGCCGGGATGCAGGGATACGGCGATCCATTCTGCCGCGGCGCGTTCCCATGGGATACTGCCGACCGTGATATAACTGAATTTTACGGAATATTGGGGAATTTGCGTAAAAAGCATACCGCGTTCCGTGATGGGGACTATCTCCCGATAACTGTTACCGATTCGGTCATTGCTTTTGTCCGTTCTGGGGAATACCCGGTGCTGGTGGTCGTAAACCGCGGTGACGAAACGTTCAGTATGAAAGTGCCCGACGAATTTAGCGGTAACAGTGAAAAAGTCGGCGGCATACTTTGTAATGATGTTTTGACTGTTCCGGGAAAAGATTTTTGTGTTTTAGGATGAATCTGAAAAAATATTTGAAAAGTTAAAAAAAACACTTGATTTTCTGCAACGAATTGTGTATAATCAATTTGTTGCAGAAATGCCGGCGTGTCGGAATGGCAGACGAGACAGACTCAAAATCTGTTGTCAGCAATGGCGTGTGGGTTCAAGTCCCACCGCCGGCACCAACATAGATCCTGTCGGTTTCGGCAGGATTTTTCCAACTGCGGACGTAGTTCATTGGTAGAACCTCAGCTTCCCAAGCTGATGAGGCGGGTTCGATTCCCGTCGTCCGCTCCAAAAAGCACCCTATGGGTGCTTTTTTTATAAAATTCGTTCCTTTCGTATTGAGTGAAATAACTGCGATATGAAATATACCTGCGGCATATCGGAAGCAAATTTAATTTCATATTCCGTTCATGATTTGGTATTGAATCTTCCACAATATTTTGTTATAGTGATGATGGAACGAATCATTGGAGGTTTCAGAATGAGTGAAACATTAAAGAAAAGAAAACCTGCCGTTCAGGTATCTCATAAAGATTTCTATCAGCAGATTGAAGAGCGTTCAATGCCTTTTAAGGAGTTAATGGCCTATTATCGGTGTGCCATGATGGAAATCGAAACAAAATTCCGCGTTTTAAGTGAAGAATTGTCGATCCAGTATGACCGTAATCCGATCGAAACCATCAAAACAAGACTGAAATCCCCGGAAAGTATTTTGGACAAGCTGACCCGCAAGGAACTGTCGGTTACAGTTGACAGTATTGAGCAGAATATCAATGATATTGCCGGGATCCGTGTGATTTGCACGTTCCCGTCGGATATTTACCGTCTTGCGGATTCTTTTTTGGAGCAGGACGACGTTTATCTTTTGGAACGGAAAGATTATATCAAAAGGCCGAAAGATAACGGATATCGCAGTTTACACCTGATCGTTGAAACGCCGATTTTCTTGCACGACTGCAAGAAAATGATGAAAGCGGAAGTGCAATTCCGGACGATATCCATGGACTGGTGGGCAAGCACCGAGCATAAAATCCGTTATAAAAAGGAAATTTCGGATGACGATAATATCAATCGTGAGCTGGCCGAATGCGCAGGTCTTGCGGCTGATCTTGACCGCCGGATGGAGGAAATTCAGCATTCGGTGCTCAAAAGAAAATAATTGCTTTGCGGCGAATCTGTTTCAGACTCGCCTTTTTTATTTGGTATGCCTTGACAGAAAGCACTTCAAAGCTTATAATAACTATGATTTTTAATCTGTTCATATTTATTTCACAGTTTTAATAAATTGTTGTGTTTTAATATTGCTGTAAGAAAGGATGATTTTTATGGCACAGAACAGAATATTGATCGTTGACGATGACGAAAATATATGTGAATTATTGCGTTTATATTTGGAAAAGGACGGGTTTGAAACCCGCATTGCCAATGACGGTGAACAGGCAGTCGCATTTGCACAAGACTTTGCGCCGGATTTGATTTTGTTGGATATCATGCTGCCCAAACTGGACGGATGGCAGGTGTGTCGTCAAATCCGTAAAACGTCGGAAACACCGATCATTATGCTGACCGCAAAAGGCGAAACTTTTGATAAGGTTCTCGGTCTGGAACTCGGAGCGGATGATTACGTTACAAAACCGTTTGATACCAAAGAGGTTCTTGCGCGGATCAAGGCGGTCCTGCGCCGATCGGGCGAAAGTGAAAAATCCGCCGGTCAGCAGGAAGTGCGCTTTGACAAACTGCGTGTTAATCTGACAAATTATGAGTTGATCGTAAACGGTACGGCGATTGATACGCCGCCGAAGGAATTAGAACTGATTTATCATTTGGCCAGCAATCCAAACCGTGTATACACCCGTGACCAGCTTTTGGATGAGGTATGGGGGTTTGATTATTACGGTGATTCCCGTACGGTCGACGTTCACGTAAAACGCTTGCGCGAAAAACTGGAAGGCGTTTCCGAACAGTGGAATTTGAAAACGGTTTGGGGTGTCGGTTACAAATTTGAGGTCAAATAGTCATGCGGTCAAAACTTTTCATTAAGTTCTTTTTTCCCATGGCACTGATCATTCTGGTCAGTTTGACCGCCATGATGTTGATCATGACCTCGGTTTTCAATAAGTATCTGGCGGAATCAAGTTATAAATCCCTTAAAAAAGCTTGTGATGCCGTGTCGGATTTTACCGAAATGGAACTTGCTTTCGGTGAAGATCTCACCAGCAATTTAGGGGATTATCTATACTATATTACAAGCAATATTTCCGATGTTACCAATTTTGATATGATCATTACCGATGCGCTGGGGCGTGTGCGTTCTTGCAGTTGCGATGAATGGAAAGCAAACCAGTCCTGTATTCATTCCGGAAAAAATATTTCACAGAATCTGATTCGCCGTGTACAAAATTCCGAACTGCGTGAAATGAATACCTTGGGAATCTATCCGTATCCGCATTTTGTTTATGCGAAATCCGTGAAACATAACGGTACATTTGCCGGAACGGTTTTTGCCACGGCACCGCTTTCTGTTACACGTTCAATGATCCGGACCACGACGAAATACTATCTGCTTTCGGCTATCATTCCGTTGATTATTATTTTCTTTGCGATCTATGCCATGACCTACCGGCTGACACGACCGTTGAAGCAGATGTCGCGCGCGGCGCAGGCAATGGCAAAGGGTGATTTTTCAAAACGCATTGCCGTAACGCGGGATGATGAGATCGGGGAACTGGCGGTTTCATTTAATCAGATGACCAATTCTCTGGCGCAGCTTGAAAAAATGCGCCGCAGTTTTGTTGCCAACGTTTCGCACGAACTGAAAACGCCGATGACCACGATCGGCGGCTTTATTGACGGCATCATTGACGGTACTATCGAGACGCAGAAACAATCTTATTATCTGCATATTGTTTCGGACGAGGTGAAACGTCTTTCCCGCCTGGTCGAATCCATGCTGGATATTGCCAAACTGGAATCGGGCGAGTTTATTTTGAAGCCGGAATTATTTGATTTTGATAAACTTCTTTTGGATATCGTTATTCGTCAGGAACAGCGAATTGAACAAAAAAATATCAATATTATCGGGCTGGATCTGCTGCCGCAGGTCCAATTAACAGCTGATTATGATCTGATCTACCAGGCCATTTATAATCTGACGGACAACGCGATCAAATTTACCGATGACGGCGGAACGGTCAATTTTGATGTGAAAACCGACGGTAAAAAGTTGTTTTTTGCGATCAGCAATACCGGTAAAGGCATTCCTGCGGACTCGCTGCCTTATGTGTTTGAACGTTTTTATAAAGTGGATAAATCGCGTTCGGCCAATAAAAACAGCACGGGGCTTGGATTGTATCTGGGTAAAACGATTATCCGGTCTCATGGCGGAACGATTACCGTTTCGAGTACGGAAAACGTCATTACTACTTTTGAAATAATGCTTCCCTTGAATTAAGAAAGGATGTTTTTTATGAACGATTTTGAAAATGAAATCCCTGTAACGGAGAAACCGGTTGGGAATCAGCCGCAAACCGATTCGGAAACTGAATCGGGCAAAGTGGTATCGATCGAAACCCCTTCCGCTGAATCCGGCTCGATTGATACTGAAATTCAGGAAAATGAGCAGGTTGAAACGGAAGTACCAGTCAGTGATCAACCGGAAAGCCCTTTGCCGGTAGATGAGGATGAAGTGTTCTTTACTCAAATGACCGAAACCGGAAACAACCAACAGACAAAATCCAAAAATTTATTTTTGCGTATTCTGTGCTGGGTATTGGTCATTTTATTGGTATTTTCCGGCGGCATTGCGGCCGGCTACGCGTTGTGGGGACATACGGCCGGCAGTAAAAACGTTGCCGATATGTCCGCAAAAAACGATTTGTATGGATCTGCCGACGTTGCACTGGACAGTAAACCTAAAAAGACCGATGAACTGACGGCGGCACAGGTTTACGCCAAGGTCAATCCCTCGGTCGTCGGTATTCGAGTTTACAATGAAAACGGTGACGGTTCTGACGCATCCGGCGTGATTTATACCAAAGACGGGTACGTTGTTACCAACGATCACATTTATATGTCGATCGGGGCGCCACATTTCCGAATCTATATGTATGACGGTACCGAATACGACGCCGATTATGTTGCCGGTGACGTGGTAAGCGATCTTGCGGTATTGAAAATCCGTGACGGAAAGAATTTGAAGCCGGCTGTTTTCGGCAATTCGGATGAAATCGTATGCGGCGAAAATACGGTGGCGATCGGTCGTCCGAGCGATGCGTCCTCGGCTTCCACCGTGACCAAAGGAATCATTTCCATGACCGCGCGTCGCGTTCAGACAACATCCAGTTATTCTGCCCGACTGATCCAGACCGATACGGCGATCAATTCCGGCTCTTCGGGCGGTGCGCTCGTCAATATGTACGGTCAGGTGATCGGGATCACCGCCAACAAAATGTCTACCGAAAACGGATTCGAGGGTATGGGTTACGCTATTCCGACCAAAACCGTAAAACGGATCGTCGAACAGTTGATCGCTAACGGAAAAGTGACTGACCGTGCCAAACTGGGCATCAGTTATTATGCGATCGATTCAGTGACCGCGGCTGTCGGTAAATACCATTCTGTCGGTCTTTATGTCAGCACGGTATCCGAAGACAGCGAACTGCACGGTAAGGTCAAAGAAGGGGATATCATCACCCACGTTAACGGTAAAGAAATCACGGATGATGACATCATTCTTGATATTATCGAAGATTCCAAAGCGGGGGATACGATAACCGTTACGGTACTTTCCGGCAAAACCGCAAAGGATTATAAGGTGAAACTGAAAGCGAACGTGAGTGAATCCAGCTATTCCGACGTTTTGAGTGATCTGCCCAAAGATAAAGACGATAAAACCGAAGAAAAAGGTAATAACGGCGGAACTTTCAATTTCCCCGACGGTGAATAATAATTACGGCACTGCTGATATTTATCGGCAGTGCTTTTTTCTGTGTTGAAACGGCGGATCATCCAGTTTTTTTCGCAGTTTCAATAAAGCGGATTTTTCAATCCGGGACACATAACTGCGGGAAATATTCAGCTTTTGGGCGATTTCCCGTTGGGTGTACTGCCGCTGATCTCCAAGACCGTACCGAAGTTTCAAAATCAAACTTTCACGGTCGTTCAGTTCGCTTTCAAAAATTTTAAGCAGACGTTCTATTTTGATTTTTGTATCGATCTGCTCAGCGATATCGCTTTCATCCGCAATAACGTCGATGAGCGTCAGCGCATTGCCGTCGCGGTCGGTTTCCAACGGATCGCTGATGTATACGTCCTGCGCGGTTTTTCGCAAATTGCGAAAATACATGAGAATTTCGTTTTCAATACACCGCGCGGCATAGGTTGCAAGACGGATCCCACGGTCGGGCCGGAACGTGGAAACCGCTTTTATGAGACCGATCGTACCGATGGAAATCAGATCTTCCTGTTCACATCCGGAAGCGTAGTATTTTTTGACGATATGCGCGACTAAACGCAGGTTGTGCTCTACTAAACTGTTTTTTGCGTTTTCATCGCCGCTGCGGCATTTTTCCAGCAATCTGCGTTCTTCTTTTGCGGATAGCGGCGGTGGAAACGATCCGGCCGGCGTAACGTGAAGCGCCAAATAATAAATGCTGCTGATCAACTGCATAAATAACTGCCAAAACATAAAAATCCCCTCCGAAATTTAATATATGCGATATACTACTTGTCTTTTTACCGAAAACAGATATTAAAAATAGTTACAAAAATAACCGGAAAGGTTGACAAAACCGTCTTATATTTGATACAATAATTATAATTATATTTATATTGGATTATTAGTGCTGAAAGGGGAAATTATTACGGTTGCAAGTATGACCGGCTTTGGCAGAGCCAAACAGGCAATTGGCGATTTTGATATCACGGTCGAAATCAAATCCGTCAATCACCGATATTTTGAATTTTCTTCGCGTTTGCCACGCAGTTATCAGTTTTTGGAAGAACGGCTGAAATCTTTTTGCCAGCAGAAAATTTCTCGCGGTAAGGTCGAGGTTTCGGTATTGCTGGAAAACCGTTCCGCCAATACGGTGGAATTGCAGTTGAACCGTTCTTATGCCGATGCGTACATTTCCGCTTTGAAAGATGTGGCAAAACAGTACAAACTGAAAAACGACGTAAAAGTTTCTTCGCTGATCGGTTTGCCGGATCTTTTTACCATCCGGCGCCATGAAACGGATGAAGAAGCAGTGACCGCCGCCACGCTGACGGTAGCAGAGGAAGCGCTGGAACATTTCATCTCCATGCGCGCGACCGAAGGCGAACGCTTGAAAAAAGATGTTTCAGACCGCTGTGCCGCCATTCTGGATATGGTTTCGTTCGTGGAAGAACGTTCACCGCAGACGGTCGTTGAATATCGGGAACGTATCGAACAGAAAATTCGCGATCTGATCGGGGATACGCAGGTCGATGAACAGCGTCTGCTGACCGAAACGGCAATTTTCGCCGATAAAATCGCCGTTGCGGAAGAAACGGTGCGTCTGCGCAGTCACATCAAACAGTTGCTGGCATTGCTGGATAATGGCGGCGCGGTCGGCAGAAAGGCGGATTTTATCGTTCAGGAAATGAACCGCGAAACCAATACGATCGGCTCGAAAGCGCAGGATCTGGAAATCAATCGGACGGTTGTGGATATTAAATCCGAAATCGAAAAAATACGTGAACAAATTCAGAATTTTGAATAACCCGGAAAGGATCGCTTTATGAAACTTGTAAATATCGGTTTTGGTAATATGGTTTCCGCAAATCGTATGATCGCGATCGTCAGCCCGGAATCCGCTCCGATCAAGCGGATCATTCAGGATGCCAAAGAACGCGGCACGCTGATCGATGCCACGCACGGCCGACGGACCCGCGCGGTAATCATTACGGATAGTGACCATATTGTTCTGACCTATCTGCAATCGGAAACGCTGGCAAACAGAATAGCAGAGGAAGATTCGTTGGAAGACGAGGAGGAGTCCGATGCGTAAGGGAAGATTATTTATTATTTCCGGCCCGTCCGGTTCCGGAAAAGATGCTGTTTTATCCGGCGTTTTTGCCGCCGAACCGCAGATTCGGTTCTCTATTTCATCAATTACGCGCCCGATGCGTTCCGGCGAAACGGAAGGCGAAAAATATCATTTCATTTCACGCGAAGAATTTGAAAGAATGATTGCCGACGACGCGCTGTTGGAACATAACGTGTATATCGGGAATTATTACGGTACCCCGAAAAAGCCGGTCGAAGACTGTATTGCGAACGGGGAAGACATTTTTGTAGAAGTCGATGTAAACGGTGCCCGTCAGATCCGGGGAAAAATGCCGGAAGCGGTCAGTATCTTTATTCTGCCGCCGTCGTTGGGAGTGCTTCAAAAGCGGTTAAGCGGCCGTGGAACCGAAACCGCGGAAATTCTGGAAAAACGAATGGGCGAAGCCCGTCGTGAAATCGGTTGTGCTGCTTCATACGATTATGCGGTCGTCAATGACGATCTCGATGTTGCCGTGCAACAGGTTTTGTCCATCATCCGTACTGATCGGTTCCGCAGTGACCGTCAGATCGATTTAATCAATCAATTATTAGACTGAAATAAACATTTTGAAAGGATAGTTGCTATTATGTTGAATCCCTCTATCGGAAAGTTGATCAAAGATTATGATAACCGTTACCGTTTGGTAATGGACGTTGCCAAAGAGGCACGCGCTGTTTCCAAGGAAGCGGAGGAACGGGAAGAAATCCTAATCGAAAAGCCGGTCAGCATTGCCATTGATAAACTGGCAACAAAAAAAGAACTGTAATTTTTGAAAGTATTTTAAGGGGGGATCGGTATGCCTTTTATTGCGGAAATTGCATTAGACGGTGCCGCCGGTTCTTTCGATAAACGTTACAGTTACCGTGTACCGGATCAATGGAAAAGTACAGCGTTACCCGGCTGTCGGGTAACGGTGCCCTTCGGTCGGGGCGATACCAAACGCCAGGGAATGATTCTGTCGGTAAAGAATGCTGAGCCGGAAAAGACTTTGAAAGACATTTATTCGGTCACGGATAAGGAGCCGGTATTGAACGAGGAAATGCTTCTGTTGTGCGAATGGATGAAAGATCATACATTCTGCACGTATTTTGACGCGATCCACACTCTTTTGCCGACCGGTCTGAATTACCAGATGACCGATTACTATTCGGTCAATCCGGATTTTTTGGCGGAATCATTGCTGACCGACGAAGAAAACGACTGTTTTCAACTGCTGAAAAGCGAAGGCGAATTATCACAGGATAAACTGCAAAAATCTTTTGATAATGCTGATTCAATTCTGCGTTCTTTGTTAAAGAAACAAGCGGTAGATCGTTCTTCCGTTCCGGTGCGGCGCATGGGCGACCTGACACAACGCTGGGTACGGTTGATTTGCGACGAGACCCGGATTGATGAATTCAATCTAACACCGCGTCAGCGCGAGATTGCCGATCTGATTGTTCAGCAGGGCGCGGTCTGTGTCAAAGAATTGCAGTATTTTACCGGTGTGTCGTTGTCGGTAATTGATTCTCTTGTGAAAAAGGGGATTGTCGAAAGTTACGAAAAGGAAGTATTTCGAACTTCCTACCGTTTTCGACAGGTGCGGGAACGTCAGCCGATTTTACTGACCGAAGAACAGCAAAAGGCCTTTGACGGTCTTTACGAAACCTATCAAACCGGAAAAATCAGGACTGCGCTGCTATACGGCGTGACCGGAAGCGGTAAAACTTCCGTATTGCTGAAACTGATCGACAAGGTCGTTGATGACGGAAAAGGGGTACTTTTCATGGTCCCTGAAATTGCTTTGACACCGCAGATGATCGGTATTTTCAGCAGCCGGTACGGGAATGCGATCGCCGTCTTTCACAGCGCAATGTCACTGGGTACACGGATGGACGAATATAAACGTGTAAAAAACGGTGAGGCGAAAATTGCCATCGGCACGCGCAGTGCCGTGTTCGCACCGTTTGAAAACCTGGGCCTCATTATTATGGATGAGGAACAGGAACATACCTACAAATCTGAAAAGAGTCCGCGCTTTCATGCGCGGGATATCGCGAAGTTCCGCGCCGCTTATCATAAAGGGCTGCTGTGCCTTTCTTCGGCGACTCCGTCGATGGAAAGTTTCAGTGCCGCACAGAACGGAAATTATGCATTGTTCCGGCTGAATAACCGTTTCGGTAATGCCGTTTTGCCGCTGGTAACAACGGTCGATATGAAAAAAGAATTGCTTTCCGGAAACACCGGCAGTATCAGCCGTGAATTGTTTGAATCGATCGAGGAAACTCTGCACCGAAAAAAGCAGGCCATTATTTTATTGAACCGCCGCGGGCATAATACTTATATTACCTGTCCGTCCTGCGGATATGTGGCGTCCTGCCCGAATTGCAGTGTGTCTTTGACCTATCATTCCGCAAATCATCGTCTGATGTGTCATTACTGCGGATATTCCGAAGCCGAGTCTAAAACCTGTCCGTCTTGCGGAGAGGAAAATATACGCTTTTTGGGGGTCGGTACACAGAAACTGGCCGAAGAACTGCAAACGCTGTTTCCGAGTGCGCGTATTTTGCGCATGGATGCTGACAGTACCATGACACGGGATGCCTATGCAAAATACCTGACTGCCTTTTCGAACGGGGAATACGATCTGATGATCGGCACCCAGATGGTCGCCAAAGGGCTGGATTTTCCGAACGTGACGCTGGTCGGTGTTTTGGGGGCGGATCAGGCGATGTTTTGTGAGGATTACCGCAGTTTTGAACGCGCTTTTTCACTGCTGACGCAGGTGGTCGGACGTGCCGGACGCGGTGACAGTTCGGGGAAAGCGGTCATTCAATGCATTGATCCCAACGCATCGGTCATTACGCTTGCCTGTATGCAGGATTATGACGCTTTTTATAACGAGGAAATTTTGACCCGGAAGGTTATGACCTTCCCGCCGTACTGTGAATTGTGTGTCATTTGTGTGCAATCTCAGTCACGCACTTTGGCGGAAAGCACGGCGCGCGAGATTTTTGACCGTTTGCGCGAACGGCTGAACGGTGAATTCAGTGATGTAAAAATGATCATTCTGGGTCCCACCGTTGCGGCTATGCCGAAAATCAATAACCGGTACCGTTATCGGCTGACCGTGAAATGTAAAAATAATCGCCGTTTCCGCGATCTTTTGCGTACGGCGACCGATGTGAAACTGAAACAGGACGTCAGCGTGACCGTGGATATCAATCCGGAAACGGTTGTCTGACGATGAAAGGAAAGTTTTTATGGCTTTACGAAATATTGTGAAAATTGGGGACGACGTTTTAAGAAAGACCTGTCGGTCGCAACTGACGTTTGATGAGCGTTTGCACCAGATTTTGGACGATATGGCTGAAACCATGTATCATGCCGACGGGGTCGGGCTGGCGGCACCGCAAGTCGGTATTTTGCGCCGCTATTGCGTGATCGATGCCGGTGACGGACTGCTTGAACTGGTCAACCCCGTGATTTTATCCCGCAGCGGGGAACAGACCGGGGACGAAGGATGTCTTTCGATACCGAACCGATACGAACCGGTGACACGACCCATGAAGGTAAAAGTTCGTGCACAGGATCGTAACGGAAAGACTTTTACGATCGAGGCTGAGGAACTTAAAGCGCGCGCTTTATGTCATGAAATCGATCATCTGGACGGCGTTTTATTTATTGATCATGTTAAAAACAGAGTGAACGATTTGCGAAAGGGGCGCGAATAATGCGTATCGTTTTTATGGGTACGCCGGATTATTCGGTCACGACCTTAAAGGCTTTATGTAAGGCCGGACACGACGTTGTCGGTGTTTTCGCGCAGCCGGACAAACCGGTCGGCAGAAAACATATCCTGACACCGCCGCCGGTAAAAGTTTTTGCCGAAGAACAAGGAATTCCGGTTTATCAACCGCAGACTTTGCGGGACGGAAGCGCTCTTGAACTTTTGAAAGAACTTGCGCCGGAACTGATCGTTGTTGTGGCGTACGGCAAGATCCTGCCGCAGGAAATACTGGATTATCCAAAGTACGGCTGTATCAACGGGCATGCTTCGTTATTGCCGAAATATCGCGGTGCTTCACCGATTCAGTGGTGTATCGTCTGCGGTGAAAAAGAAACCGGTATTACCGTTATGAAAATGGATGCCGGTATGGATACCGGCGATATCATTTCGACCGTTACCGTTCCGATCGGGGGCGAGGAAACCGGCGAAGAATTGTTTGATCGATTATCGCTGATATCGGCAGATTTGATGGTCAAAACCGTTGAAAAAATCCGGAACGGGACCGCCACTTATACAAAACAACCCGACGGTGCGACCTATGCTCCGATTTTGAAAAAAGAAATGGCACTGCTTGATTTTTCAAAACCTGCACATGAATTGCATAATGCCGTTCGCGGTTATTATTCCTGGCCGTGCGCGTATTTCTTTTTGTCGGGTAAGCGTGTAAAAGTGCTGGAAAGCCGCGTGGGCGGTAAAACCGCCGTTCCAAGCGGGCAGTTCCTTGCGATTGAGGATACCCTTGAAATTGCCTGCGGTGACGGAAACACGCTTCGCCTGATCACGGTCCAGCCGGAGGGTTCACGCCCGATGACGTCTGCCGAGTGGCTACGGGGTCACGCCGAATTAAATGACGCGTGTGTGGATCCGTTATGAGCTACGCCCGGAAAACGGCGGCCACCGTTTTGACATATATCGAACGGGATGGCGGCTATTCCAATATCGTGTTGGACCGCACGCTGCGTGAGAATGATTTTTCTGATGCCGACAAGTCGGGTCGTAGCCATGTCGT